>JAHCMJ010000084.1 GCA_019192485.1 Cyclobacteriaceae bacterium HetDA_MAG_MS6
CCGCCACCGGTACCGCTGACGTGTGTATGGCTAAAGCCTTCTACTTTGCTATCGGAGCGATATCCGGAATTAGAATGACCTACCATGTCTGGCCCAAGCTTTACCATTCCGAAGGGTAGGCATGCGCCGACAAAAACATGCCCACCACCCTCAGATCCAATGAAAGGATCTACATATTGGGTGATGGGCTGAGCATGAAGCAGGCTGATGCCTAGACTCCCAAACAGTAGAAAAAAAAGATGATTGAAAAGGCTATATGAATATTTTCTCATGTGCTACTTTGAGTTGATAGGTTTGATTGATAATAAAAAATGGTATGGCTTTGGTTCGACCCAGTACTTTTCGAGGGCTTGAGGGCCACAACTGCTGTTGCCTATACCAAGTTGCGTAGCATCGAGATATAGCACCGTCAGATCCCGTGCTTCCAGCTCGTGAGGGTGAGTTGCTGTTACCAGGTCTTTAGGTTTAAATGGTATTGCAGTAAAAGATATTTTGTCCTTTGCTTGAATTTCAATGCCGTTCCCTTCCTGGTTTGTGAGCCTGATCCACCTAGTATCTTCTTTGTTCCCCATTTCCTGTGGTCGGAGGTAGTTTACAATTTGCTCGCGAACGGTACTTTCGTATATGCCTACAAAAGCACTTGTTTTTCTATCAATGTAATTTTCATGTGGTCCTCGGCCATACCAGCGTAGTGATGATAATTCCTCCGAGATAGTCATTAAGAGCCCCACTCTAGGCAAAACTTCAAGTTTAGTATGTGGGATGACTTTGTTGTGTATGTGAATGGTACCATCCGCAAAAACACTATAATCACAGAAGTGATCTACCACTATTTGAGATCCGGTATGTCTTACGTGCGTACTTACAGGTATCTCGTTTTTACTTACCCCCTCAAAGGAAAAATTGATTAATGAAGGCTTCAGACTATCCAACCCTCGAAGAGACCATTGGTCTATCTGGTCCCATGTGCTAAAGAAATTTCGATCATTGTCTGTAGGGGCACGATATAGGTTTAATACCGGTCCTTCATGAATATTGTTTGAAATGACCTGCTGAGCACCGTATTTCAGAGCATTGAGGAAACCAGTTTTTTTATTAAACTTGACGGCAAAGTCTTCGGTGAAAATGACTAATTCTTCGATTGAATCACCATAATTCAATTGATCAGAGGACTTGGTCATACTCTTGGTTAAGCTTTGTTTGGTCTCTTGAAGAGCTAGCTGCTCTTTAGCTACAACGTGTCCTTTGCTTGCCCAAGGTGTACCATCAGGTAAATCAAATTTGATGTTGAGGTGGTATGTGCTTCCACTTTGAAATGGAGGTAAATCTAATGAAATCGTTTTGCTGCTCCCCGGAGCAATATTTAGGGCGGGCAGGAAATCCTCCTGCGTGACCTCACCATTTTGCAGCAACTGCCATGACCCTTGAAACTCGCTGAGGTTGGTAAAATGATAGTTGTTGGCTATTCGAATAACTCCCGTAGCTAGGTCGGCTTGGGAAATGTCGATGTGCTGATAGACTTTCTTAACCTCCCATGTTTTTGGATATGGCTGACGATCTGGATCGACTATACCATTGAGGCAGAAGTTCTTGTCATTTGGTTGATCACCAAAATCACCTCCATAGGCATAAAATGATTGCCCATTGGCTGTTTGCTTCCGTAATCCCTGGTCAACCCAATCCCATATAAATCCCCCTTGCAGTTTTGGGTATTTTGCAATAGCGTCCCAATACTCCTGCAAATTGCCAACGGCATTACCCATCGCATGAGCATACTCGCACATGATATATGGACGTTTGTCATCACTCTTTGCGAAATCAATAATGTCATCTACACTAGGGTACATCGGGCAAACTATATCTGTGACAGGGTTGGTCTCAAATCGCTTGTCCAGATACTGAACTAACCGTGTGGGATCAGCTTGCCTGGCATAGGCAGCCATTTGGGCATAGTTAGGGCCATAACCAGCTTCATTGCCCAGTGACCAAGAAATGATACTGGGGTGGTTTTTATCCCTTTCTATCATATTGGCCATGCGCTGGACGCAGGCCTCTTGCCATTCGGGCATATGATGGGCAAAGGTAAAAAAGTGCCCTGCTGACTCGAGGTTCGCTTCATCCACTACGTAGAGGCCATACCGGTCGCACAGTTCATAGAATTTGGGATGATTGGGGTAGTGGCTAGTTCGCACTGCATTGATGTTAAGCTGTTTCATCAGCTTGATATCTTTTTCCATGGATTGGTAAGAAACAGCCCTGCCATGATCGGGATCAAAATCATGTCTATTAACTCCCTTAAATAGTACGGGCTTACCATTGACCAGTACTTGTCCGTTTTTACTTTCTACAGATCTGAAACCAACGCGAACGGGTATTGCCTCTAGTATATGTCCTTGCCTATCTTTAAGAAGGAGTGCAATTTGATATAGGTTGGGTTGTTCTGCTGACCATTTTCGAGGATTATCCACCTTTACCGATAAATTGAATATGCCTTCATGGCCATCTGGCTGGTACCAATCGAACCGACGCTCCTCTTTATCAGAACGGAGTACTTTTTGTTCGGCAATCTGAGCTAATTCATCTAGCAGATGAGCTTCTACTTGATACCCTCTGACAGAGGGTTCTTCATCGTTTCTTACTCGTGCAGTTATTTTTAATTCTGCATCTTCATAGGATTGATCGAGTTTAGTTTGGATGAAAAAATCACGTATATACTGGAAAGGTGTAGAAAAAATGTATACATCCCTAAAGATGCCGCTGAGTCGCCAAAAGTCCTGATCTTCAAGATAACTACCATCGGACCATTGGAAAACCTCCACGGCGACGTCGTTTTTACCTGGTTTTGTGAAGTCACTTATGTCAAACTCGGCAGCAGTCATGCTATCCTCACTATACCCAACAAACTCACCATTGACCCAGACATAGAATGCACTTTGAACCCCATCAAAGTGGAGGAGGACCTTTCTATTGGGCCAGTTTTCGTTAATATCAAAACTTCGTCTGTACGACCCGACAGGGTTGAAGTCACGAGGTACTTCCGGTGGCATTAAAGTATCTTTTTGCAAGAACCGAAAGGGAAATCCATTGTTGAAATAGATCGGTTTTCCATAGCCTTTGAGCTGCCAGTTGGAGGGTACTTCGATGTCGTCCCAGGAGGCGGTAGAGAAACTTGTTTTGTAAAATTCAAAGGGCCGATCAGCTGGTTTTTGACTATAATGAAACTTCCAGGTGCCGTTTAGAGATTGTCGGTATGGAGACTGATCCCAGTTGGTTGTCAGCTCATCAAATACACGCTTGGTGGCATGGGGCGGCAGCTTATTGATCTGAGTTACCTGAGGAGTTCTCCATTCGATTCTAGGGTCCACCGTAGCAACATGTTGACATGCTGCGAAAGCAAGGGTCAGCAAGCAGTATAGTAATCTTGATCTCATGGTACTAATAACATCCTGATCAGCAGGACATCATGTCCAGGAATGGTTGCCTTCAGAGGTGTTGTACTTTTACCGATTTCCTTTTTTTCCCATAAGTCATACAGTTGATAGGCATCATCGAAGGTGTATTTCTGCCAGTTGTTTTCTGGGTCAAAGACCTTTTCCCACAGATTAAAATCGAAGTCAAGTTTCTTTGGCCTTTCACTTCTATTCAAAAAACAAACTGCATATTCCTGGTTTTTAAGGGGTTTGAACCAAATCTCAAGATCTCCATAATCCAGCCATTTGATAGCCTGAATACCGAGTGGGTCTTGATTGATCGAAACCACTTCAGGATCGGTCAAAATAGATTGAATATCTTGAGACATATGGATGATGTCATTGCCAGCAATAAGGGGAGCGGCTAACATGCACCATAGACTGAAATGAGCCCTAGATTCTGAAAGTGTAAGTCCTGGGTTACCTACTTCCAGCATATCAGGATCATTCCAGTGATCAGGGCCAGCATATTTCCTGAGGTTTACTTGCTGATCCAGAATTTTCATGATGCCCTGGCTACTCGTGTTGAGATCACAATCAAAACAGTCCTTGATATCGTGACCAGTTCGCCACATGTGCCCTACGTCAGCGGCCCATGACCATGGTTGGTTTTCTCCCCACTCACAGATACTGTATAGTACTGGTCTGCCAGCGGCGTACAATGCATCTCGCATGATGGTGTAGGAGGCTTGCGCATCCTGCGTACTATGATGACACCAGTCGTATTTGAGAAAGTCCACACCCCATGAAGCGTAGGTGCGAGCGTCCTGGTATTCATGGCCTCGACTACCGGGCAGGCCTTTGCAAGTCTTGGTGCCAGCGTCAGAGTATAAACCAAACTTCAGTCCTTTTTGGTGAATGTAGTCTGCTAAGGCTTTCATGCCTGATGGAAATTTTTGAGGGTCAGGCAATATGTTACCTTCCTGATCTCTGCCAACTTGCCAGCAGTCATCTATGATGATGTATTCATATCCGGCATCCTTCATGCCATTATTAGCCATTGCGTCAGCGACTTCTTTGATTAGATCTTCATTAAAGTCACATTTGAAGTAATTCCAACTATTCCATCCCATAGGAGGAGTAGGTGCCAGGTCGGGGAATTTTTGGCTAACTGCCGTGGTGAAAATTGAAAGGCAAATTATTAGTATAAGCGTGTATCTCATGTCTATTTTTTTGAAATGATTTCGATCCGTGGTTCATTTCCTTTTAGTGATTCCTTCGAATAATACTCGACTAACGGAGTATCTTTTGTCCATAGAGCAAGTGAAACAACTCCGTCTTTTTGGATTTGGGAAGTCACAAAGCCAGTTATATCTACTGCGGTCCATCTACCCTGAGGAACAGTGAAGAATCTACACCACTCTTCACCGAGGAGTGGTCTATTGACCCAGGTGATTTTGTTCTCTTCCCATTGGTCATTTTCAATTGGGTAAACTATATGCTCGGCCTCTCCGGAGGTAGCGGTCCTTATCTTCAGAATAGCTTTTTCGACTTGTTGCGTTGCCGAAAGATCAAACTTTAGGAATATCATGCGGCGAAGTTTGTGATTGGATGAGGTCTTGATTGGCAGATACGCTACAGTTCCATAATTATTGTGCTTATAGAGGGTTCCTCCCTTCAGATAAGTGTCCGCTTCAGCAATTACTTCTTGCGGTGCTGTATGCTTGACAAAGATGCTCCTGGTAGACATGGAAACATCCTTTAATGAAGTTTTTGCTATAGCTCGAAGTTCGGTTGTGCCAGCGGGAGGGTTTGGCCATGTCCACTGGAAGGGTGACTTTTTGATCGAACCAATTCGTTCAGGACCAGCGTAGAGTATTACTTCACGGAGTGGGATGTTGTTTTCTGGCTCAACTGATATCTGCAGAGATTGGCCGGCATTAATTTCTCGAGGTAGATTCATGAAATCCACTTTAGGTAAATTTGCAATTGACGGTTTTTTAATAGCCAATATCATATAGGTTTGTCCTATTTCTAGATTTTTGATTTTGATGGATTTTTGATTTTTCTGCAGCGAAATTGTCTTGTACGGAGTGGGCTCTCCGGAGGAGCCGCGATCCATTTTCCATGAGTCATACCTGTAGACTTCTAGCTGCCTAGCATAGATTGGTATATCATCCAGGTGTATTGTACCCCCTGCAAGGGATGACCATTCCGTTCTATTATGCCACACCCACATTTTCTTCTCTTTGCCTTCAAGTCTGATGATTCCCAGATCAGGATCTTTATTTTTAAGTCGCAGTCCGTCGCTGAGAAAGGTCATCATGCGGTGTGATTTGCCTTTAGCATTTCCTTCGTAAGGGAACTTTGAGATGGCCATCCCCAGGTGCCTATTGTCGCTCTCTTTCATATAGGATACATAGGCAAGTGCAAAATCTGAGATGAATTCCCCATTTTCATTAGTTACAGTCAGGAGATCCCATGTTGCCGTAATAAAGTCAATGGCATTGCCAATACCGTCAGCTCCCCTGGCATTGTATTCTGTACTCCAAACCCTGATATCGGCATGGATATGATGTCGGCTCTTGAGACTATCTACCAAGGCTTGCTGTGACATCGCTCGCGACCGGACCTGATATGGGTTTCTTCGATCATAGTATCTATGAATATCAATAGCGTCCAGAGTACCGTCGTTGTATAATGCAGCCAGTCCTGGCATGTATTTATTGGTATTTGTAAATAGAGGAACTTCCATAAAACCTCCGGGGGCAACCTGCAAACCCTTGTTAACAGCATGCACCCCATTCGCAAAACCCCTTATCGCATTGATGTATTCTTCCGTTTCAAAAGAATTGTCAGGTTCGTTGAAAGCCGTGTAATACTTAATGCCCCAATCTTTGATCCCTTTGTTCTTGAGCCAAGGACTATTTGGCGAAAATCTATTGGCAAAAGCCCAACCTATCTTGTACCATTTTCTGTATGATCCGATAGGACCATTGTGCTTTAGGTAGTGCTCAACCAGTAACATGGGTCGAATACCTTGCTCATATAGGAGCAATATCAGGTTATCCAGGACCTGAGGAATAACGTTTCCAGTTCGGGAGTCGAAGGTAGGATAAACTGCAATCCTGGTTGATCTAAGTCCAAGAGTATGATGTGCTTCAATAGAGTTGAAAGTGTTAATATCCACTATGCCCTGATTAAAGCCGCAGCTCCCCATGAGGGAAGCTGCGTCTTGAGCATAGGTGGAGGTAATTAGGAGCAGGTTGATCAACCAAACTTCAATTGTGCATTTAGTTTTCGATTGCATTTTCGAGGGAAGGATATGACTCAATTGGATATGATTACCCTTTTTGTCATTTGATGGTTATCTGAAGATACTCTGAGAAAATACACACCGTTTTGCCATTTCTGATCACCAGCTATCTTACCCCATAGTATGGTGTGATGACCTTCAGGTTTTCCTTGCTCAGTTATTTCCTTTAAAACTTTACCTTGAATGTCCAGTATAGCAATTTGGATATCAGAAGTATTGGCTGTAGCGTACGCTACAATGGTGTTTTCCCGAACTGGGTTAGGGTACACTGCAAATACGATATCATTGTCGGAGATGCTGGCTTTTTGATCAAGTTGGTTACCGCTCTTTCTTGCACCTGAACCCGCATTTAGCAACAATTGCGGAGGGGAATTGGCAGCGTTCTCTTTAGAATAAAAATCAAGGTTGCCAGTGCCATCAGAAGTGACTAGAATGGATATCTGTTGATCACCACTTATTTCCTGATTTACAGCACTTGTGATATCCAACTCCATCCATTCTCCTACGGCTACCGGAGTACTGGAAGGATGTGTGCCCAATGCTAAACCAGTAGCTGGTTCGTTGTTCCAGGTCAGTGTGGATTCTTGCCATGTATCATCGGTCACCAACGTGAACGATACATTGTTTGGACCATTTCCACCATCATTTCTGCTGACTCGCATTCGGAGTAATGCCGAGGAGACAGAACTACTAACTGTTGACAGATCAAATTTGACGAACGTACGCCTGGTATATGTTGCACTACCTGCTTGCTTGACCTTTAAGTTGTCATTGGAACCATAGTTGGTGTTGGCATTACTGCCGCCTCGACTATAGGTATCCGCAACAGCATTTAGCGTAGTTTCAGGTTGTTGAGCGCCTGTGATCAATAATCTAGGCTCATTTCCAATACCACTTTCTTTGGAGAAATACTCAACAAAGGAGGTACTAGAGGTCCATATGGCTAGAGAAGCGATACCATTACCAGCTATCTCGTTGTTAATGTGGCTAGTGATATCAAAATCTGTCCATTGTCCCTCGGGAGCAACGTTACCAGAGGTGATAGTAGTTGGATAACTTGGCTGGTTGTTCCATGTGATTGTGGACTCGCCCCATCTGTCCTCTGCATCTGGTACAGCGTAAATTGTATGAATTGAGTTTCCAAAATTGGCAACTCTTAACCTCAAAATGGCACTTTGTACGGTGGACAATCCACTGAGATCAAATTTCAAGAAAATTCGCCTTTGCAAGTTTTCATTACCTGCATCCTTGATCAAAAGTGATGGGCTAGAGCCAAAATTAGTATCAGCAGTTTGCCTCCCTTTCACATACGCATCTGCGGACACGATCAGATTATTGCCACTGGGGTGTTCTACGGAAACATCCAATTCAGCCATTCGGACTGCTCCATTATTGTCTTTGGCTATTGCCAGGAGCTTACTCGTTCCTGCTGGAATATTGGTCCAATCCACTGTGTAAGGAGGTGCACTAAGCTCCGCTAATCGAACCGGACCGGCGTAAATAACAACTTCATCGATTCCATCAGGATCAGAGGCAGTAGCTGTTATAGTCATCGTTTGACCTTCTGTGAATGTGCTGGACAAGCTAGGTGAGGTGATGCTAACCGAAGGCATGTCTCCCGAGGATGCGCCGGGTTTGGCTACAAACATGTAAGTTTCTCCTGTATTTAGCTGATTCACAGTGAGAGAAGATTGTCCTGAGACATTGATGGTGCGATCCGGGTTTGGAGAACCTTTAGACCCTATTAGCGCATTCCATGAATTGAACCTGTATACCTCCAGTACATTAGCACCAGCAGGTATACCTGTTATGTTGAAAGTTGAACCTACCTGGTTACTCCATCCGTTACGGTTATGAAATACCCACATTTTCTTATTACTTCCTGATTCCAAAATATCTACACCTGCTGCCTCGTCCGCATCCACCATGCTGAAACCCTCTGTGATATTGACAAGCATTTGATGCGCTATCCCTTTGGGATTGCCTAGAAAAGGAAAGTCAGAAACGGCCATACCAAGGTTGACATTGGAGCTAACCGGTAAATAGGTCCGAAATGCTAAAGCGAAATCAGAGACGATGTTGCCATCACTGCCTCTCACTGTCAGTAAATCCCAAGTGGCTGTTACAAAGTCTTTGGCGTTGTCATTGTCATTTGGTGCTTGCCTGGCATTGTATTCTGTACACCATACACGAAAGTCAGTCGTGATATTATGATCTGATTTGATTTGATCAATCAGTACTTGGTGCGATGCCACCTTGTTGATCAGAGAATATGGAGCAGAATTTCTGTCGTAGTATCGATGAATATCAAGGGCATCGAGTGTGCCGTTTTGCAGTAGTGCGCCAACGCCATTGGCGCCGCTCATATAGGGGTTCCAGTTAGTAAACAAAGGAACCTCCATAAAACCACCGGGAGCGACTAAGAGTGATGATTGGGCAGCGTGAACACCATCGGCAAAACCCTTAATAGCGTTTTGGTAGTCGTTGACAGGAAAATATAACGGATCATTTTGATTCAGGAATATCAGAGGCTCATTGATTGCTGAATAACGAGTAATACCCCAATTGGAGATGCCATTCTGTAACAGAAATGAGCTATTGGGCTTGAATCGTTGAGCAAAAGCTTGTCCTATATCAAACCATTTTTGCTGATTGCCTAAAGCGCCGTTATCCGGATTGTGCTCTATCAGCAACATGGGTTGAATCCCTTTCCTGTATAGCAATAGAACCAAGTCATCAATGGATTCAGGGTGAGGGTTGCCATTAACAAGATATTCGTTAGGGAACACGCCGATTCGGGTATATTTCAAGCCTGCTGCTTGGATGGATTCGGTAGCGTTGAAAGCATTGATACCTGGGATTTCTCCCTCAAAATCACAGCTACCCATCATAGTAGAAATATCCGGTTGCCCAGATATACCGGATGAAACACTTCCAGTAGAAATTTCCAAGACAGGGGAGGTGCCAGAGCTTTCCTTTGAGTGAAATTTTAAGTATCTGGTACCACTCGATGCGATAGCTATTGATAGGACTTTATCTCCTGCAAATTCTTGTTGCGCTGCAGAAGTAATATCAAATGAAAGTATACTTCCTGCTCCGGACGGACCGACAACTCCAACTACAGTCACCTCCGAGCTAGGAAAGGGTGTGGTATTCAAAGGTGCCGGTTCATTATTCCAGGTCAAACCTGCTTCCGACCATGAGTCATCTGCTACTAAATAGACAGAATAGTTATCGGGGGTATCGCCATTGTTACCGTTTACTGATTCTACCGTCAGCTTGAGTGTGGCACCCGTGATAGGAGCTGTAATTGCTGAGAGATCAAACTTAAGATAAGACCTTCTCGTAGAAGCTGCTCCCGAAGCTTTTTTGACAGCTAAAATATTGACTGAACCAAAGTTGTTTCCAGCATCAGTACCTCCTCTAAGGTAGGTGTCTGCTGTAGGCCCCAATGTGGTTTGAGCGTATGCTGATGTACTGGCTAGTACCAGTATGATGTTGATTATGCCGAAGAGATCAGCACATCTTTTTTTAATAAAGTTGATAGTTGTCATAAGCTAATTCGTTTAGATGAAAAATTGTTTGCTCTTAGTTTTAAAAATGATGGAGCTGTTTTGGAAGTAGCTTAGGGTTGGTATTTTGGTACAAGGAGCAGCTTCCCTAAAGGGAAGCTGCGCATTGACCGTTCGTTGTGGATAGAAAATAGTGAGTAACATTAAAAAGTTACTTCTTGATGAGTATTCTTTGAGATGCATTACCACCGTCAAAGGAGATTTTGACGAAGTACATGCCATTTTCCAAAGATCTGTTCCCGGTCACCTCTGACCATGATCTGATCTGATGGCCAGGTTTGCTTGCCTGGTATTCGAAATTGCTAACCATGCGACCCTGCACATCAAATACTTGTAGGCTAACAATGGTGGCTTTATCTAAGCTAAATGTAATTACCGATGTTGACCCTACCGGGTTAGGATATACAGTAAGGTCATTGAGTACCCAAGCACTAGTGCCTAGAGGCGACTGATCTGTACTGTCAGCAACAAAGATGGAAAACGAAGGTGTATCTTCTAAGGCACCTTCAACCCATGTCAAAGTGGCCTTTCCTGAGACTGTGACCCCTGATTCAGCAGGAGAGGAGATTGGAATTCTCAGGCCAGCTGTGCCTTCCACTGCATAGGTATCAGCATATTCGGCACCATTGACTTGTAGGTCTGTGATGTATGCTTCATTCCCATTTCCTGTAGCATCCGCAAAAGCAATAAGGGCATGCTGACTTAGGTTTGGTACATGCTGCCAGGTTAGTGTCTTATCTCCCAAAATGTAAGTGACTTCCCCTGTGGATTTATCGTAATCAAGGCTAAAAGATGCTGCCTGCCCATTGGTCCATGTAAATTCATCTTCTGCTGCAATGGTCTCATTATCATCGTTTTGATCCCATATAGCCGCTTCCCATGTGCCTGCTGTAGTGGTATTATCTCCATACCTTCCTGTGATGAAGTAGTCAATCTTTTCATCGGCGGTACAGTCGTCGCCTTCGCATTGTACCACTTCTTCATCTGAGCCACTGCCTGCGTTTAGGATGAGTAAAGGTGCATTACCGGTATTGATGTTTTCCTTAGATGCAAACTCCACATTTCTGTTGCTAAATGAAATAAGGACGATCGTCAGCGTATCATTTCCAGCAGCTTTCTCAGCAATTACAGCAGAGGTCACATCAAACTTAATAGCAGAGCCAACTGGGAGCGGTACTTCCCCGTCGGAATAGTTATCAAGAGAATCGCTAGCCAAAAGGTCATCTCTGGAAATCGGCTTGGTGTCCCAGGTAATCACACTTTCCTCCCAACTATCATCTTGGACGTGGTAGGCATTGATACTCAGTTCGGGAATATCACCACCATCATTACGTTCGAAGAAAACCTGCAAATCCGCAGAAGTGACTTCTTCATCTATACTACTCAGGTCAAACTTGAAGTAGGCCTCTCTGGTTGCAGGTTCAGCAAGTGGGAACCCTAACCCTCCGCCTCTTTTGGCGAAGATGGTGGGATCGGAGCCAAAATTCACTCCAGCGTTGTTTCCACCTCTGACATATGTATCAGCAATAGGACTGATGGTTATGCCACCAAAGGAAACAAAAAGATCAAGTGAAGCCTGGCTCTCTTTGCCATCGCTATCGGTGGCCACCGCTCGTAGAGTAAAGGCTCCGCCTTCTTCCCTGGTCGTTTCTACACTGTAGGGAGCACTTGTGTCTGTACTGATGAGGGAATCACCAATGAAGAATTCTACTTTATCAATGGTAGCCTCATCTGCAGTAGTGGCGTCTACTTTAGCTACGATCTTTTCTCCAATCTCGTATTGAGAGCTATCATTGGGAAAAGTGAACGATACCAATGGCGATAGTATGCCACCTGTAGTGACTAGTAGTCTTGGTTCATTTCCAGGGAGCGCCTCTTTGGAAAAATACTCCACCAATGCGGTAGAAGATGTCCAAACAACTAAGGATAAGATACCATCCCCGCCTTGCTCCGCAAGTACCTGCGACGTGATATCAAAATCAGTCCATTGACCTTCTGAAGCTACATTTTCACTTGTAATTGCTGTAGTAAATTGAGGTTGGTTATTCCATGTGATCCCTGTTTCGGTCCAGCTATCGTCGGGTACGTAGTAGACGGTATGTTCAGTACTTCCTGATCGACCTACGCGAAGTCTGAGGATCGCTTCCTGAACAACATCTATGGTATCCACTTTGAACTGCAAGAAAATTCTTCGCCTTAGGTTTTCACTTGCGGCAGTCTTGATAAGGAGATCAGCTGAGGATCCAAAATTGTCATCCGCTGTCTGGCCTCCCTTGACATACGTATCAGCGCTAGCAATCAGATTGATGCCATTGTCAGGATGCTTTACTAATACATCTTTTTTGGCCATTCGTATCTCGCCATTACTGTCTTTGGCAATAGCGATCAACGTAGTCGTGCCCGCTGGGGCATTTTCCCAATCTAGCGTATAGGGAGCTGTTGTCACCTTGCCTAATCTCACAGGCCCCGCATAAAGTACCACTTCTTTAATACCATCTGCGTCCGAGGCTGAGGCTGCTATGGAGATAGTATCTCCTTCGGTAAAATCTCCTGAGGCATCGGGGGAGCTAATGCTGACTGTTGGCATTCCATTGACAGAGGCATTCTCCTTGGCTAGAAACATAATGGTCTCACCAGTAGGCAGATTGTCGATTTGAATACTATTCAACCCGTCAACATCCAGTGATCGAAATGGAGCAGGTGTTCCAGTAGACCCTTCTAAAGCCACCCACGAATTGTATCTGTAGACTTCCAGTACTTTGGCGTAGCTCGGAATACTGTTGATGGTGAAGGAGGTTCCTGCCATAGAGCTCCACTGATCCCGATTGTGCCATACCCACATCTTTTTGTTTTCCCCTTCCAGGACATCAACTCCGGTAGTTTCATCTCCTGATGCTAGATGCAGCCCTTCGGTTATGTTGGCTAGCATTTGGTGAGCAATTCCTTTTGCATTACCTAGGAAAGGGAATAACGATACAGCCATACCGAGGTTTTCATTGGAACTGACGGGGAGATATGTACGAAAGGTCAAGGCAAAATCAGAAACGAACTTACCATCACTTCCTTTGACAGTGAGTAAATCCCAGGTGCCTGTGACGAAATCTTTCGCATTGTCATCATCATTGCCAGTGCCACGGGCATTGTATTCGGTAGACCACACCCGAAAGTCTTCGGTGATCCCATGCCATTTCTTCAAGCTATCTATCAAGGCTTGGTGAGACTTGTCTTTGAATTGCAAGTTGAAGGCATTGCCTCTATCGTAATATCGATGAACATCAAGTGCATTGAGCGTGCCGTCATTGAATAGTGCGGCCAGGTCATCCATATAAGGATTTGTGCGTAGAAATAAGGGTACCTCTTGTAATCCTCCGGGGGCTACTTGTAGAGCCGTGTCTACTGAGTGTACACCATCTGCAAACCCTTTTGTAGCGGCAATGTATTCCGCAACTGGGAAGTTGGTGACATTTCCGAATAGGGGCTCATTGATGGCAGAATACTGTGTGATACCCCAGTCTTGGATTCCATTTGAGGTCAGGAATGAGCTGTTGGGTTTAAACCGTTCTGCAAATGCTGCTCCAATATTGAACCATTTCGTTTCAGAACCAAGCGCACCATTGTCCGGATTGTGTTCAACAAGTAGCATAGGTACGATGCCTTCCTGATACAATAAGAAAATGATTGAGTCAATGGATTCCGGTTTGGGTGTTTCACCTTGTAGGTAGAGATTGGGAGTAATGCCAATCCTTGTATAAGTAAGTCCTGCAGCTTGAATAGCTTCTGCCGCATTATAAGCATTGATATCAGCCAAACCATCATTGAAATCACTACTGCCCATCAAGGTGGAGAAGTCAGGATTGTCGAATGTCACTGGAGGAACATCCTCAGAAATCTCAATCATCGGTCCAGGTCGGGGGCTTTCCTTAGATTGGAACCTCATATTGGCGGTGCCGTCAGCGATGATGGATATCGAAAGGATGCCATCTCCGGCTTTTTCCTGGATGACGGCATCAGTAATTTCGAAAGAAACTACCTGTCCTCGTCCGTCATCAGGACCAGCAACAATTGCTAATGTGTCTCCAGCGGCGGGCTCATTGTCCCATGTAATTGTACTTTCAGTCCATGAGTCGTCGGAAATGAAAACAGCATAGTAATTATTTGGACCATTGTTTACAGTGTCTACAGTAAGCTTAAGTGTGGCAACGCCGACTTCCGTGGCTATTTTAGAAACATCAAATTTCAGAAAAGCGCGGCGGGTAGAAGCTTCACCTCCTGCTTGCTTGACCCATAGTAAGGTATCTGTGCCAAAATTGTTAGCGGAATCTCCTCCGCCTTTTACAAATGCATCGTCAGAAGGTGTAAGTGGTCCCCCAGACGTGGTCTCGGTGATATCCAAAGTTGGAGCTTCCCCACTTCCTTCTTTAGAGAAGAATCGCATATTAGCCGCACCATCAGAGATGATAGATACAGAAAGCACTCCGTCCCCAGCCTTTTCTTGGATGATAGCATCAGTAATATCAAATGAAACTACCTGTCCTCGTCCGTCATCAGGACCAACAACAGTTGCCAATGTATCTCCTGATGCGGGTTCGTTATCCCATGTTAGTGTACTTTCTGTCCATGAGTCGTCGGCAATGAAAACAGCATAATAGTTGTCGGGGCCGTTATTGACTGTATCTACCGTCATTTTGAGGATAACACTTTCTATGTTCTCGGTGACGTTTGAGAGGTCAAATTTCAGAAATGCTCTCCTGGTCGAAGCCTCTCCTCCGGCTAGCTTGGACCAGAGCAGCGTGTCTGTTCCATAGTTTGTTGCAGAGTTGGAGCCGCCTCTTACGTAGGTATCATCGGTCAGGAGGGAGGGTTCTGATGATTCCGAGGTGACCTCAATTACCGGCGCTGCTCCATTACCTTCCTTGGAGAAGAATCTCATGTTGGCAGTACCATTGGAAATGATAGATACAGAAAGCGTCCCGTCTCCTGCTTTCTCCTGTGCCACCGCATTAGTGAGATCAAATGAAACCGTTTGTCCTCGTCCATCTTCCGGGCCGGCAACAATTGCCAATGTATCCCCGGCGGTAGGTTCATTGTCCCAGGTGAGCGTGCTTTCAGTCCATGAATCATCTGAAATGAAAACAGCATAGTAGTTGTCAGGGCCATTGTTAACTGTATCTACAGTCATTTTTAGTATGGCTGAAGTGACCGAGCTTGTTAGAGATGTCAAATCAAACTTTAGAAAAGTTCTCCGAGTGGAGGCTTCTCCTCCGGCTAGTTTTGACCAGAGCAGGGTATCTGTTCCGAAATTTGTTCCAGAGTTAGATCCTCCCCGTACGTACGTATCATCGGATGGAGGCAGCGATGTTTGCGCCGAAGTTATGCTGATCATTCCAAAGATCAGCATGGCCATCAGTGCATAGCTGTAGCTGGTTCTACTTTTCAGGTAGAT
>JAHCMJ010000085.1 GCA_019192485.1 Cyclobacteriaceae bacterium HetDA_MAG_MS6
ACTCCTGCTATCTCGCAATGGGTGGTAGCTCCTCCCAAAGTTTCATTGTCCACTTCCTCACCTACTGCAGCTTTGACCAGGTAGCTACCCGCTAGAAAGATTGATCCAGTCTCATTGACAATCAAGGCCTCATCGGACATGATGGGCAGGTAAGCTCCTCCAGCAACACAGCTACCCATGATTGCCGCAACCTGTACAATACCCATAGAGGTCATCTTGGCATTGTTACGGAATTGTCGTCCAAAGTGCTCCTTATCAGGAAAAATCTCATCCTGCATGGGCAGGAAAACTCCCGCGCTGTCTACCAGATATACAATGGGCAACCTATTTTCGATTGCGATTTCCTGTGCCCTCAAGTTTTTCTTGGCCGTAATAGGAAACCAGGCACCAGCCTTTACTGTAGCATCATTCGCTACGATAACGCATTGCCTTCCTGAAATGTCACCAATACCACAAACCACTCCGCCTGATGGACATCCGCCATACTCCTGGTACATCTCATCACCGACGAGTGCGCCTATTTCCAAGAAATCATCGGGACTATCGATTAAGAACTCAATACGTTCTCTAGCGGTCAGTTTCCCCTTATCATGTTGTACTTTGATCTTTTTTTCGCCACCGCCTAACCGAACGGTTGATAATTTGTTTTTGAGTTCAAATAATAGCTGTCTATTCTGGTCCTCGTTTTTGTTGAATTTCAGATCCATTTAGGGGTGTTAACGTCGCTAATCAGTTCTCTTTCTCCATCTCCTCAAGTTCCAGCCCTTTTAGTTTTTTGTGCTTTCGGCCGAGAGGTTTCATAAAATCTCTGGGATACCGATTGAAGTGGATAAGCAGCCGATCTAAGTCAATAAGAGACTGGTTCAGGTTATTATACAGAGAGTCGTTGGTTATCAATTTTCCAACTGTACCATTTCCTTCCTGCAATGAGAGAATAGTGTTATTTAAATTATCAAGGAGCATTTCTACCGAGGACAGGGTCTTGCTCAACTCCAAGTTATTTAATGAATCCAGCACTCCGCCAGTTTTGGCCAGAAGTGGATCTAGGTCATCAACTTTGCGGTCAAGTTTTTTGATCAAAGAAGCAGTCGATTGAATGGTCTCGGTAAAATTTCTCTGATTATTATCCAACAATTGGTTGACACCTTTCAAGGTCATCTCTAACTCACCTATCGTGTTATTAATTTTTTCTCCACTTCCTTTCAGGCCGATTAGGATCTCATTGATTCGAATAATGGTGGTATTCAAGTTAGTGGCAACCGGTTGGACCTCGTCACCAAGCAGGTCCGTTAGTCCTTTCTCAATATTGGCCCTCACCGTATCTCCTGGCTCAAGGCTCCTTGTACCAGCTTCACTTGATAACAATACAATAGCTTTGCTCCCTAGCAAATCAATCCCAGCTAATTGAGCAACGGTGGAATCGGTGAGAATGATCGATTCATCAATATCCAACTCAACAAGTACATCATTATTGAAATTTTGTCGCAGGCTTATATTACTCACTTGCCCTACTTTCAATCCATTGATGATCACAGGGTTTGCTTTATTCAATCCATCTATTTTGTCATAGACAGCGTAGTATTTGGATGTTTTTGAAAAGAAATCAATACCCTTCAGAAAGTTAAAACCATAGTAAAGTGCTACTCCTGACACCAAGGCGATCAGGCCTATCCTGAATTCTTTTGACACGTTTGGAAAAATTTAGTTCGTGGATTCTATTTCCTTCTTATAATCCCGAAAAGCCCTGAAGATACCCGAGGCGATGTAAACCTGGTTCAATTTATCGTTCAGTTCCTTCTCTTCTTTCTGGTTACTAAGATAGCCCACTTCCACTAAAACACTAGGCATTGCAGTGCGCCATAGTACAAGAAATCCTGCAGTTTTCACGCCTCGACTATGGCGACCAACACGATCCTTGAATTGTTCCTCAATTTTTTGGGCAAGGGAAATACTATTTTGCTGGTAAGCACTCTGAAACAAGTTGAAAAGAATATAGGATTCTGGAGAGGCAGGATCAAAGCCATCGTAAGCATCCTTGCCGCCTTCTTCCATCAAAATAACGGAATTCTCCCGCTGAGCTACGCCTAGGTTCTCGTCACTCATGTGGAGTCCCATCACATAAGTCTCCGAACCAAATACTCGTGGATTGGCCACGGCATTACAGTGTATGGAAATAAATAGATCAGCACCCATTTCATTGGCTTTGTCAGATCTTTCGTTGAGACTAGGAAAATCATCATTGTCCCTGGTAAGAGTCACATCTACATCTGGCATGTTCTCATTGATGACGCGCTTGACTTCCTTGGCTATTGCGAGTGCCACGTCCTTTTCGAGCGATACCTCTCCTATGGTCCCCGGATCTTTGCCTCCGTGACCTGGATCGATCACTATTCTATCGACTTTGTAGCTCCTGTCTCCAACCGTGTGAAATGATGCCAAAATCAGGAGCATTGAAAACCCTAAGGGGATTGCAATATTTCTCACAGTATCACAGTTGTAAATTGTAAAATGCGATATTTTTACGCAAAATTGCAGAATTTTCTTCGAAATTAAAACTTGAGGCGGGCTTGAGGAGGTTACTTTTCCTTTGTTTTTTTTCATTTCTCTATCACTTCGCCCAGGCCCAAACTGATAGCTTATCGACTAGTCCGCCTGGAGATTTTATGTCCATTCAGGCCGATTCTATCATAGGAGATCCTGCTCCTACCATCTTACCTGACTCACTCACCAGGATAGATAGCGCTGATACCACTCAGAATACAGCTGAAACCAAAAAGCAACAGTCCCGGGATATAGAAACTACCATAGACTACAACGCCAAGGACTCGATTTTCTTTGATGTTGCCAATCAAAAATTGAATCTCTTTGGCGAGAGTGAAATCACCTACGGTGACATCAAGTTGGAAGCTGAGCTTACCAGTGTCAACTGGGAGAAAAAAACCATCAAATCTACTTATGTCCTAGACTCTGCGAACAAGAAAGTCGGCAGACCGGTCTTTACCGATCGAGGAGAGGTCTACGAGACGGACAATATCCTGTACAATTTCAAAAGCCGCCGAGCGGTTATCAAAGGTGTCGTAACGGAGCAAGACGGCGCATTTATGCATGGAGAAGATGTCAAGAAGAATGAAGATGATGAGTTATATATCAAACATGCCAAGTATACAACCTGCAACCTCTCTCATCCGCACTTTTTTATCGAATCCGAAAAACTAAAGGTCATCCCGGGGAATAAAGTCATGTCTGGGCCTTTTAACCTGAAATTCAGGACAGTACCTACCCCTATCTGGTTTCCTTTTGGAATATTCCCCCAACCCCGCAGAAAGGCCTCAGGGGTCATTTTCCCAAGTTATGGGGAAGAAAACAGAAGAGGTTTCTTCTTAAGAGACGGAGGGTATTACCTAGGTATCAATGACTACATTGACCTCAGAGCCACAGCCGATATCTACTCCAAAGGTGGCTGGGGCCTTGACGTCACCTCCAACTACAGGAAACGGTACGCATTTGGTGGATCTTTTAATTTCTCCTACAATCGCTCTGTCAGCGATGAAGCAGAACAGGAGTTGGAGACGAATGACTTCTGGGTCAGATGGAGTTTCAATGACCAATCGGCAGGTACTTCGTCGTTCAACGCGTCCACGTCATTTGGTACTTCCTCCTACAATTCCAATAACAACCTGGTCAATAGAGACTTTGACCGAAGTATCAATTCCACCTTTACTTCAAATGTGAGTTATCAAAAGCGTTTTCAAGGCACACCCTTCAATATGTCCCTGAGCCTGAGACACAATCAGAACATCCAAACAGATATTATGACGTTGACGGCTCCTGAACTCACCTGGAATATGAACAGAATCTATCCTTTGAAAAAAATATTCCGATCCTCCAAATCGCCTTTAAACAAGCTGAGCTTCAGTCACAACTTTGTATTTAAAAATGACATGACCAATGCCCCTCAACGCTCACTAAGCGGCATCGATGTGGTAAATGATTCTGGCGCTGGAGGCGACACACTCGTTTTTAACTTTTCGAATCTGGACCGTATTCTGGACCGAGCGAGGTTAGGAGGAAGGCATTCCATTCCGGTATCGACCTCATTTACTTTCTTCAAGAATTTCACGATGAGTCCAAGCTTCAGTTATGAGGAAGTGTGGTATACTAAAGAATTAAACTTCTCTTATGATGATGAGCTTCAAGGAGTTCGAATTGACACCACCAGAGGATTTAGCAGGGCTGGCTCCTGGAGAACGGGAGCTTCTGTAAACACCATTGTATACGGTTTCTATCCTATCAATGGCAAGCGAATACAGGCTATCAGGCATGTCATCACCCCTAGTGTCTCCTTTAGTTACAATCCTGATTTTCGAGACCCTAAGTTCGGTGTTTATCAGGAAATCCAGGTAGATAGCGCAGGTAACAGAAGAACATTCTCCAAGTATGAAAATTTCGTATATGGCTCACCATCAGCTGGTGAAAGTAGAACGATGTCTTTTCGCCTTCAAAACAACCTGGAAATGAAAGTGCGCAACCTTAAAGACTCGACTGGAAAAGAGGAGTTTAAGAAGATCAAGTTATTTGATAACTTATCCATGGGTGCCTCTTACAACTTTGCGGCGGAAGCATTTAAATTATCAAACATTACTGGTTCTGTGAGAACTTCTTTTTTTAAAAATGCACTCAGCGTTACTGTAAATGGCACAATAGACCCATACATTTATGAATTGGTAAGTGAATCTATCAACAGTAGTGGCACTCGCACAGTGGTGCAAAACAGAATCGACCGATTTGCCTGGAATTCGGGCCAGGGTATCGGGCAGCTGTCGAGGCTTACCACTGCGCTCTCATTAAATCTACGGGGTAGCTCCGGAGGTGGTAGCAAAGCTGACACCGAAGACGAATCAGCAGTGGGAACCACCAGCTTCTTTGATGATCCGACCATCAGCAGTGAGTACGGCTCAAAAGAAGAACTTGATCAGATTCGAGCCAATCCTCAGGCGTACGTAGATTTCAACATCCCCTGGACTTTTAGAGCTTCGTATAGCATTTCCAGAAATAAAACAGGATTCGCAGACGCAATCATTAACCAGACATTTAACTTTAGTGGTTCTTTTAGTCTGACTGAAAAAACACAAGTGACTTTCAACTCAGGTATTGACCTTGAGCGCAATGAATTTACGACGACCAGAATTGGCGTTAGTCGGGATTTACACTGTTGGACTATGAATTTTTCATGGGTTCCATTTGGCCGGTTTCAATCATTTAGTCTCATTATTCGACCCAAAGCTTCGCTTCTTCAAGACCTAAAACTAGAACGCCGACGCAACTTTAACGACTTTTTCAATAACTAGTCTTCCACTTGACTTGAGTCTGCAACGCAAACCGCTCTCCACCTGACCTACATTGCAATATCAGCTCCAATCACAAAGTAGCAGACCATCAAAAAATGAACTCAGGTCAGATCAGTTTTGGAAAAAGTCAAACACAAAATTGACTTCTGTTCCCAGCTACCATGGGTGTACGTATACCAAAAACAAATGCTTTTTGGCCCAGTAAAACAAGTACCGAATTATGATGTACGATAATTCTGATAATCAATGACATGGGTCTATGTAAATTGAGGTATGATCTCCACAATATTGAAACTAATACTGCTCTGCATCATCCTGAACCTACCAAACATCTGCATATCGCAGACTTCGACGGAAATATACCTTTTTGATTTGCTGATAGCGAACAAGACAATAGTAATCGATAATCCGGTAAACATCTCTCAAAACCCTGGAGCTTACGACAATCAACCTTCGTTTTTGTCTAGCAGCCAAGCTGTGTTGTTCTCTTCGCAGCGAAACAACCAGACCGATGTCTGTCAATATGATATAGAAACCCAAACACATCAATTCCTAACAGACTCCGAAGGCAGTGAATACTCTCCTACTCCTCTTCCTAATAGCCCATATTTTTCGACTATTATTCTGGAAAAAGATGGAAGGCAACTTCTTTGGAAATATCCTATAACTGGAGGATCATCATCAATACTAGTCCCAGACCTGAAGATTGGCTATCACTGTTGGTATGATGAAAACACCGTCTTTTCATTCGTCCTGGGGGAAGTGTTTACCCTCCAAAAAAGCATCCTAGGAACCTCCAATGAGATCATAGCTAACAATATAGGCCGATCTCTCCATAAGCTCCCACATAAGGATGCTATCAGCTATATAGACAAAAGTTCCGAGACTTGGAGTATTGTGATATACCAACCTAAAAATGGTCGCAAGAATATTCTCACAAACACTATTGCAGGAGTGGAAGATATGACCTGGCTAGCCAATGGCTGGATCTTGATGGGTAAAGATTCGGAGGTATTTCTTCATCGTGGAAAAAAGAAAGACACATGGTCTTCGGTGGCAGACCTGCAGGAGTATAACCTATCTGGTATTACCAGGGTAGCAGCGAGTCCTAATATGGAGAAACTGGCCATTGTGGTAGGTGAGTGAAAAACAATAAAATCGACTAATTGCTATTAAATATTATAGCAATGCCATCATTTATTGATTTTTTTGCTGTTAAATTACCGATTCATTGACATTTACCCAAAATCCTAACTTAACTATGAGCCGCTACCAAGATGGAGAAACTGGATCAGAAGGTCGATGTATTGGATACGCTGTATCCAATTGCTGAACATGCTACTTTTTCGCGAGACGAAGTCATAGTAGAGCAGTTTACCAAGGTCAATTACTTTTACCTTCTGGTCGAAGGGATAATTACCTTCTATTCTTTATCCGAAAGTCATCACGAGGAAATTTCTGTAGGGGAAAGTGATCTACCCCAAACTCCTCTCGGATGGAGTGGTTTTTACCTCCCATATCGTTATGGCACCACCATCAAGGCAAAATCTTCGACGGTTCTATTGCTGCGCTGGAGTTACTCAGATCTCAAAACCTACCTACAAGATCGCCCGGAGCTACAGGTTCAGTTTTTGCAATTTGTATGTGATAAAGCCAGAAATCTTGTGCGAGAGGTTATCAGACAACAAGGGAAGTACGCTGTCGCCACTAATTCTCAATTATCTGAAAACCTCGAAAAATACCATCTATCGCCCAAGGCAAAGCAAAAGGAAATCATCAAATTTCTACGGCGTTCTCCATTTTTCGAAAATTTTGAAGAACAACCGCTGCTGACCTTGGCTAAAAAATCTCAACGGAGACATTACATGCCTGGAGAAGTCTTGTTTGAGCAAGACCAGGATTCAACAGGCATTTTTATTCTGATTCAAGGCGAAGTGACATTCATTAGTCATCGTGAGGGTGACGATTTTGTATCATTCAGATCTGTTTCCACTCCAGGGTTTATTGTAGGCTGGTCAGGAGCTTTGGGAGGCGCTTGTATCAATTCAGCTGTTGCCAAACAGGAGACCTTTATCTACTTCTTGGAGTTAGATACCATCAACGAGGTAGTACAACAAGACTCAAAGTTTGGTGTGGCTTTCTACACCCGACTGCTATGGCTGATTAACAACCATCTCCAGATCGTACGATCCAGATTGATCTCCTTGAAATACAACGAGGACCTCATTGCCATCAACAATTTGGTTGAGCAAAATAGCGCCAGATTGGACATAAGTTCGTCTCTCCACCTCATCCCCCACTTACTACAAAATAAGCTTACTCAGCAACAGGCGTTTGACCTACTACACCAGCTAAATCAAGTGGGAACAGGTTTGGAAAAACACTTGGCATCCTTAGCCTTGGATCTTCTCGATGACACCCTTAAGGAATTCCAGTTTTATCGAGGCCTCATTGATGTCTACGACAAAGTCACTTCAGCTCCCGAACATCTAAGTGCACGGGAAGTAAGAGTCGCCTGCTCAAAAAAGGTTATTGAGGCATTTGATCATACCCAGTACCAAGTCTCCGGATGGGAGAATCTACCCGACTCCACAGGGCATATCTTCATCTACAATCACCTTAAGAATGATCCATATAATACACTACCTAACAACTTTCAGATTACGCTTGACTCGCACTTTATCAGCTCAGTAATACTATTCAAAAAATACGGAGACCCTGGCATCCGAATTGTTAGAATTGGAAGAGGATCTGAGTACGCACACCAAGATTACTATCAGCGTCTTGGCCATATTGATGTATTCACTGCAGAATCAGATCTGGGACAGGCAGCTCAGCTTAGTCAAGAAGAAATACGCAAAGCCTTTTACGAAGCAGCAGGAAAATACCTTCTAGAGGGTACCAATCTCGCTATCAGCCCGGAAGGCACATCTTATGATACTGAAGAATCTCCGGGTCCATTCAAAGCAGGTGCTTTCAACCTCGCTCTTCAGCTTCCTACAGAACCACTGATCGTCCCCATTTCTGTAGCCAATTTTGATAAAAGATCAAGACATAATGTTTTTAAATGTGAGATTCATAAGCCTTTTTATGTAAGTGACTATCTCTCCAACACGCCAAACAAAGAAGACATGAAGAGGTTTCTTAAAAACTACCAAAAAAGTTTCAAAGAATTTGTCCAACAGACACTAGCCATGTAATTCATGCTAACATCTTTACTATGGAGATCCCTCTAGAAGACATTTTTGAAAAAGAGATAAAAATCCTCAACAGACGCATAGACCGCCTGGAAAACAGGGACGATCTGATCGTCTTTTACGGTAGCTCATCTATACGGCTCTGGGTAAGTATGAAGGATGATCTCGCCCCACTCCATACAATCAACCTAGGCTTTGGCGGCTCCTCCTTTGGTTGGTGCGTACACTACTTTGAGCAGCTATTTAACCGAATTTCTCCAACTCGTATCATCCTGTACGCAGGTGAAAATGACCTGAGCAATGGGCTTTCTCCAAAGGAGGTCATAAGAGATTTCCAAAAACTGCTGGATAAGATCCGAATGAAATTCCCTCAAGTGCAAATTACCGTGATGACGCTCAAACTTAGTCCGCATCGGTTATATCTGAAAAAAGAAATCAATGAGGTGAATCGCCAAATAAAACACATCGTCTCGATACTAAGTCACACTGATATCATCCATATCTATGAAGCCATGTTAGATAGCAATGGTAGCCCAAGAGCGGAGCTTTATCGGGGTGATCAACTTCACCTTAATAAGCAGGGATATGAAGTATGGCGAAATCTGACTCGAACATTTTTCGATTTGGAGTAGTTTCATTTCCTCCGACTTTCTCTTTTGATGTCCTCAAGAAAAACGTATCTTTAACGGTATTTCGTCAAAATAAAGACTGAAAACGGTGAGACATTCAATGTTGTCATGAAATCTAAACCAATCCATAACCAAAGAAGCCATATTCATTGTCATCCTGCCCTTTGGGAATGGATTACGGAGGGAATGACCTAAATGAGCACAACACAATGAAAACAATACTTTTCCTGCTAATGGCCGCCACTATGTTCGGATGTGCGTCCTATTACAACCACGTTATCGAAGCTGACTATAGCTACAATGGCAATTTTGCTAGGTACAAAAAATTTGATTTTGTGGTAGACAAAAACTTTGAAGGTACAGAAGAACACAAGGATCTGATTGAAAAATTTCTACAGCAAAACCTACAAGCCTGGGGTTATGAAAAACAAGCCAAAAAGCCAGATCTATATGTCTTCTACAGACTTTACTATGAAGATTTCAAGATCAGCACTTACACGCAGCCGGACTTTGAACACTGGATCAGTCAAAAGTTTAGTTCTGTAGCGCTGGCAGAAAATGCCGAAGATTCTCTAAGCCAACAACAGTGGAATGAAGAAAGCCGTATTCGCCTGGCCGAACAATACGACCCCATCAAATGCGATCTCCGTGAAGGCACCCTCCTGATATCTTTCTACGACAGAAAACAAAGAAAGACAGTTTGGCAAGGGTACGCATCTGGTGTTTTTGGCAACGATCGATTTGATAATAGGAGGTTTATCCAGCACATCATCCACAGAATCTTAGATAAGTATAGAGTACTAGCCTACTCTTCCTAGCCTATTCAAATGGATATTGATCCTGTATTTTTTCCAACACAACAGGACTTTAGAGAATGGCTGCTACAGCATCACCTTTCCAAACAAGAACTTTGGGTAGGCTATTATAAAAAAGACTCCGGCCTGGAAAGCATTACCTGGCCCGAGTCAGTAGATGAAGCATTGTGCTTTGGATGGATAGATGGGTTACGTAAATCTATAGATTCCATTAGCTACAAAATCCGATTTACGCCACGCAAACCTAATAGCCACTGGAGCGCAGTGAATATTGAAAGGATCGGGGCATTGATAGATGCCGGACTTGTCCAGGAAGCCGGCATCCAACCTTATGCAAGAAAGAAGGCGGAGAACTCCCTGCAAGCTTCTTACGAACAAAAAAATCCAGAACTGCCTCAACCGTATGAAAAGCAAATCAAAGCCCACCCCGAAGCCTGGGACTTTTTTCAATCATTAGCTCCATCGTATAAGAAAGCAAGCATCTGGTGGATCATCCAAGCCAAAAAAGCAGAAACTCGACAACGTCGTTTAAGCATCCTCATCGAGTCCTCTGCCAACGGACAAAAAATACCTCCACTACTTAATGGCAAGAAGTGACCTTTCTCTAATTACCCCACAAACCGCTTAAACAGCACGATCGCGTTATGCCCGCCGAATCCAAAAGTATTGCTAATCGCTGTATTCACTTGATGTGATTGGGCTGCTCCGACAACAATATCAAGTCCCGCAGGTAAATCCGGATCGAGCTCCTTAGTATTGATAGTAGGTGGGATCGTGTTATGCTGGATAGCCATGATCGATGCAATAGCCTCGGCTGCACCAGCTGCCCCAAGTAGATGGCCAGTCATTGACTTCGTAGCACTGATCTTTGGAGACTGATCACCAAACACTGCTTTGATAGCTTTCAGCTCACTAGGATCGCCCATTGGTGTCGAGGTAGCGTGCATATTGATATAATCAACATCACCAACTCCCATATCTGCTTCTGCCAAGATCAACCGAATAGCCCGCTGTGCTCCCTCCCCTTCAGGATGCGTAGCCGTTAGATGATGTGCATCTGAGGTCATGGCCCCTCCACCTATCTCCGCATATACCTTAGCTCCCCTAGCTCGGGCATGCTCCAGCTCCTCTAGAATAAGCGTACCTGATCCTTCTCCCATAACAAACCCGTCACGATCCTTGTCAAAAGGACGGGAAGCCTCTTTGGGGTGGTCATTTCTTGTAGACAAAGCTTTGCTGGCATTGAATCCCGCAATACCAGATTCATTGATTGCCGCATCAGAACCGCCAGTGATCATCACATCTGCATTCCCCCACTTGATATGGTTGTACGCTTCGATAATAGCTGTATTAGATGTGGCGCAAGCTGAGACCGGTGCATAGGTAATACCTTTGATTCCGTATTTAATGGAAATCACTCCTGCTGCCATGTTGACAATGATCTTTGGAACAAAATAGGGATTGAATCTGGGAGTCCCGTCACCTTGAACATACTCCGCTATATCATTATGAAAAGACTGTATACCGCCATTACCCGTACCCCAAATCACCCCTGTACGGAACAAATCAATTTGAGCGAGGTCAAGCTCGGCATCCTGTAGTGCCTCAGCTGTCGTTACAAGAGCGTATTGAAGATATGGGTCATTGATTCGTATTTCCTTCCTGTCTAGGTGATTGGCCGGGTCAAAATCTTTGAGCTCGCAGGCAAACTTGGTTTTGAATTTCTCCGTATCGAAATAAGTGATGTTATCAGCTCCGGATACACCATTTTTCAGTCCATTCCAAAAGGAAGACACGTCGTTCCCAATTGGGGTGAGAGCTCCAAGCCCTGTTACTACTACTCTTCTCATATGTGTGTGTTACTAAGTTCTAAGTTAATTTGTCTTATCGTGGAAGTAAAGTGACCCGGTCCGGCGATTCTTGCAAACTGTACCGCGCCAGATACCGCCGCTGTAATAGCTCTTGCTTTGTCAAGTGCATTTCCCTCAAAACCCAACTCATTCTGATCTCGGGATGATTCCAGTAGGGCTTTGGTCCAATCATTGATATCATTGATCATCATCTTGACTTCCGACCTGGCATTATCAGGAAGCATACTATAGGAAACAGCAGAATTACCTACTAAGCACACCTTGTCTTGCGAAGAAGCATGTTTAAAAAAAAGAAACTTCAACATCTCATTGAGCTTATCCAAAGCCGGCATATCGACCTCATCGATTTCACTCTTCCATTGATCAAATCTAAGTCTGGCACGCTTAAAAATCTCCATTACCAGGCTTACCTTGGACGGAAAGTGGTAATGAATGGCTGCGTTTTTCATACCTAGCGCTATAGCGATATCATGATAGCTAAAACCACCGTACCCATGACTAAGGAAGAGTGACTCTCCTATATCCAATATCTTCTCCCTTGTATTAATCTCTAATGTTGAATTTTGATTGCAATGATAACTTACTTATTAGTAAGTAAGCTTGAAAAACGATTTTTTTTATGGCCGCTAGATATTCAAGAACTAGTTTAGCTTTCCATGAATACCTCCTCTCGCATACAACAATTTTGGTCATGGTTTTCCGCCAATCATGATCAATTCCTTTCTTTTCATGAAACGGATGAATCGGAGAAGGAACGACTACTTGATGAATTGCTAGTGGCGCTTCATGAGTACAATAAAAACTTGTTTTTCGAAATTGGTATAGATCCAGAAGATGAGAAAAAAGAACTGATCATTACTGCAGAAGGAGTAGTTGAACACTTTAGTGCTGTAGAGGAATTGGTAGACCAAGCTCCGGCCTTAGAAGAATGGATATTTATCAAGTTCCGGCAGTCTAAAAAGGGAGTATCCACTCAAATCGATGGAAAGGACTTCGACCCTGAAGAGGTCATATTTATTCCACTCACCAATGACAGCGACCCGGAAGCTATTGGCATACATGTTTGCTACCCGGACATGCGGGACGCAGACAAGGAAATGTATCTAGTAGGTACGTTTATTATGTTGGATACGGTCATCGGCGAAAAGGCCACAGCACTAAATATTGACTACCTGGATGTCGTGCCTACTCCCACCGACATTCAGAAAATCGAATACTGGTATCTATCTGATATTCAATCTTATATAGACGAAACACACGGTTCTCAAGGTAATATCGATTAGTGTTCTAAAAGTCTCTTCTTGATTGTTAATAAAAATATTTAAAGATTTTTTTTCACTTTTTTGATATTTATATTACTTTCACGTCACCACCCTCCTAACCTGTCATCCGGAAACTCCGGCATGAACTTGCAAACTTTTGTGTATGGCAATAGAACCACTGACAGGGACATTAGGCAAGAAGCGTGCAGCCCATTTACTAAGGCGAGCGTGCTTCGGTGCCACTAAAGAGCAAATCGATGAGTTTTCGGCTCTCACAGCGGATGAGGCTGTTGATAGACTCTTCTCTACAACTATTCCGGATCCACCATTACCGTTGGACCCAGCTACTGGTGAGGAGTGGGTAATTTCAGGGACCACGGGCGCAAGTAGCGAGGACGACGATCTGCAAAGATACTTTTTGCGATGGTGGCTAGGTCAATTCTTAAGTGCCGGCATTGCTCCTGAAGATAGCCTGCCTTATGCCTTTAGAGAGAGGGTTGTTCTATTTCTGCATACACATTTCACCACAAAACGTAGTACCGTCAGAAACTCCCGATCATTATATTTTCAGAATGCTTTATTTAGATTCTATGCTTTTGATACGGACGATATCATCATCCCCCCGGACGAAATAAACCCTGAGGAAAACCCAGGTCGAACCATTCCTCTTAATTTTAAACAGCTCGTCAATAAGATCAGTATCGACAATGCGATGCTTAGATTTCTGGATGGGCGACTCAATGTCAAAGGTAGTCCGAATGAAAATTATGGGCGAGAGCTACTTGAGCTATACAGCGTGGGGAGAGGCCTGGAGGGCACACTCCCAGACGCCCAATTTGACGGTGATTACGTACATTTTACCGAGCAGGACGTACAAGCTGCCGCCAGGGTCTTGTCAGGTTTTGACACAGATCTCACTTTTGGCAACATAGATGAAGACACCGGACTACCTACCGGTGTGGTCAAGGGTGGTAATGTTGCTTCTGCCCACGACAATGACGAGAAGGTATTCAGTTTTCGTTTCAATGATCAGGTTATATCAGGTGATCCCGAGTTGATGCTGGGTAGCAACCCAACCCCTGAAAGCACTTTAGATGAAGTACGCCAACTGGTGGACATGATATTTGATCAGGATGAAACTGCCCGACATATCTGTCGTGAAATCTACAGGTTCTTTGTCTACCATGAAATTCCTTCCACACTTCACGAAGGTTTTATCCAGGATTTGGCCTCCGTTTTTGAGCTAAATGACTTCAAACTTGCACCTATCTTGAGGGTATTACTCACCTCGCAGCATTTCTACGATGCCGATGGAGGAGTCAATGACAATAAATTTGGAGGACTGATCAAGTCTCCTATAGATCTCCTTGTCGGTTTTGTGAGAGCATTTGACATTCAACTCCCGGATTATGCTACGGAAACCGAGACCTTTTACGAATGGATGGGAGATTACCTAAGGGAAATTGACTTAATGGGAATGGACCTTTACGAGCCGTTTGAGGTCGCCGGTTATGCAGCTTATCACCAGTATCCTATCTACAACCGTAGTTGGATCAGTACTAATTACTTGACCAATAGATATAACTTCATCAAGAACCGACTCAGTGTTGGGGCTGGCTCTGTTGGCAACATTGCCGACGTTTTAAGTTTTGTGCAAGATCAATTCGATGTGGCTACCATTCGCAATGCCAAACAACTCATTACAGAGTTGATTTCCTATTTCTTCCCTGTTGCTGATGACTTGGATTTTAATAATCCCACTGGAGAGATTACCCCTGAACGCCTCAACTTTTTTTACCAGGAGTTTTTATTGCAGGAAGGGTTAGGCGATGTAGGTGAAGAAGCCTGGGATCAGCTTTGGGACGGAGCAAACTTCAACGCAGATATTGCGTCAGAGCGCCTGTCATTCCTATTCAATGCATTACTTCAAACACCCGAGTATCAACTAATGTAGCCATGAAAAGAAGAAATTTTATCAGAAAACTATCAGTGGCTGCCGGTGCTCCAATCGCATTGAATGGCGTACCCATCAAACTGTTAGCAGCTCGGGATTCCTTTCAGCAACTAGCTGCGGCAAGTAATAATGATAAGGTACTCATCATTCTGCAATTACATGGTGGAAATGACGGAATCAACACCTTCATTCCGTTGGACCAGTATGATCAATATTTTAACCGTAGAGCGAATATCGCAATCCCATATAAGGGAGGGAATCGAACCCTGATACCACTGGATAGCACTTTGTCACTTGAGCACCAGGTCGGGCTACATCCTGACATGCAGGATTTCAAGTTTATGTATGACCAAGGCAAAGCTTCTGTGGTACAGGGCGTTTCTTATGACAACAACAATGGGTCACACTTTCGTGGCAGGGATATCTGGTTTATGGGCGGAAATTCTGATGACTACTTTTCATCTGGCTGGGTTGGTCGATATCTGTCTAAGATCTATGAGCCACTTAGCTTCCCTCAGGACTTCCCAACTGATGATATGCCTGATCCTTTGGCCCTGGAGATGGGTAACGATGTTTCGTTGCTGTTTCATCAGACTGGCAATATTCCAACTGCGCTCGCCTTGCCTAGCAGTCCAACAGGGCTTGCCAATCTGATCG
>JAHCMJ010000086.1 GCA_019192485.1 Cyclobacteriaceae bacterium HetDA_MAG_MS6
ATTTGTGGCTACCAAAAATCACAAACCTATGGCAGAAGGTGGGCCTTTAACACCATTGACATTTCAATGTCCTTCGTCGGTACTGACTTTCTCAGATGCATTGTTCAGAATCTATCGCAATCAATCACTCCCTGAACTGACAAAGATTAAACTGGTTGAATTTCTACACTTGCTTACAGCCGCGCGACCAGAAGTAATGGAATCTTTGTGCCGTGCTCAAAACCAGCCTCGACGTAACTTAAAAGCATTCATGCTCGCCCATTTTAATAAACCGCTTTCAGTCGAAAATTTTGCTGACCTCACGGGCCGCAGTGTTTCTACCTTTCATCGTGACTTCAAGGAGCAGTTTGAAATGACTCCTAAGAAATGGCTGATCCGTAAGAGATTGGAGTTCGCTCGCCAAATGTTGATAGCACAAGAAAAAAAGAAGGTCTCCGAAATTGCCTGGAATGCCGGATTTGAGGATGTCCCGCATTTCGTGAAAACATTTACACAACACTACCATATCTCACCCAAGCAACTAGCTATCAAAATGCGGAGAGGTGCCCTGATTTAAGATAATCTCAGCACAAAATGTTTTTGAACGAAAAACACAATTTTTAAAAATTGTCCTATTCTGCGTACCCCTTGTTCATCGACATTCGCCTAAAAAGTAAAAATGAAAATAGGATTTATTGGACTCGGAATCATGGGGAGCCGCATGGCTATGAACCTTGTTGAGGCTGGATTTGAAATGATTGTTTACAATAGAGATCAAGAAAAGACGAAAGCCCTGAAAAGTAAAGGAGCACGGGTAAGCAAGTCTGTGGGGAAACTGGTAAGCGAAGCTGATATTTTCATTACGATGCTAAGTACTCCTAAGGTAATAGCCGACATGGCCAACGGTGATGCCGGATTTTTGCAATCCGCCAATACTGGCAAACTTTGGATCAACACCAGCACCGTGAATCCCTCATTCGCAGCCAGATTGGCTAAAGATGCGGAGGCCTCGGGAATAGCTTATCTGGATGCCCCGGTAGCGGGCACGAAGGCCCCGGCTGAAGCTGGCGAATTAGTGTTTTTTGTGGGTGGTCCTGAAAATCATATCGTGCGAGCACACCCACTACTGGATGTCATGGGCAAGAAAACCATTCCACTGGGAGAAGTAGGATCAGGGTCAAAAATGAAAATGCTTGTCAATGCGCTCTTAGCTCAGTCAATGCGAGCCTTTGCCGAAACTGTAAAACTTGGAGAAAGATCAGGTTTAGCCAAAGAGTTGTTACTAAATATCCTGCCCAGCTTACCTGTTGTAGCTCCTTTCTTAAGTCAGGTAAAACCTAAGCTGGAAAGCATGGAGTTCGAACCTAATTTTCCACTACAATGGATGCAAAAGGATCTTCATCTGGCAGCTGTCACGGCATACGAGTACGATCATCCGATGCCATTGCTGAATGTAGCGAAAGAAATCTTCCAGTCCGCTAATCACTTCGGCCTCGGTACCGAGGATTTCTCTGCGGTTTATAAGATTCTTTGATTTACTTCACTATCAAGCTTACTGCAAATCCTCCGGCTCCGGCCATGTCGAAGGAAAGCTGATCTGCACTCGTTACCTCCTGTTCGGAAATATCGATTGCTGTAGGATTCGTTTCCCAATTCGTTTCTGGTGTGTCTTTGTATATCTTGGCGATATACGTCTTTCCTTCAGCTAAAAAATCCAGAGACAAAGTATAAGACCTAGGGTTTTCATCTGTCAGTCCACCTACAAACCAGTCATTAGTTCCTCTCTCCTGGCGACCGATCACGACAAAGTCGCCAATCTCACCGTCCAGCACCTTAGTTTGCTCCCAATTGACTGGTACATCCCGAATAAACTGGAAAGCCGGGTTACCCCTGTAGTTTTCAATAAGATCAGCTGCCATTTGTACCGGACTGTAGATGACTACATACAGAGAGAGTTGTTGGGCTATCGTGGTCTTGACCGGGTGATCTTCCACATAAGGCTTCAAACTTGGATTGAAAATGCCCGGCGTATAGTCTATTGGCCCGGCCAACATCCTTGTAAAAGCTATAATTGGCAGGTGCTCCGGAGGTGATGCTCCTCCATCAGCCCAGGCATTATACTCCTGTCCGCGTAGCCCCTCACGCGAGATCATATTCGGATAAGTCCGTCTGAGGCCTGTAGCCTTGATCGGCTCATGCATGTTGATAGCAACTTTGTGCTTAGCCCCATAATCCAAGGTTTTTTGATAATGATTGACCATCCATTGTCCGTGGTGATATTCACCATCAGGAATGATAGTTCCTACATATCCTGTTTTGACGGAGTGAATGCCTAGTCTCTCCATCAACTGGTAGGCTTCGTCCATTCGCTCCTCGTACCTGGATACGGCTGCGGACGTCTCATGATGCATAATCAACTCCACTCCTTTTTCTTTACCATATCTCACTACCTCCTCCAGGTCGTAATCAGGATAGGGAGTAGTAAAGTCAAAGATGGTCGCTCGCTGATCGGGTTCAGTCCAGGTTTCCCATCCTGTATTCCAACCCTCCACGAGGACGCCGCCAATGTTATTCTTTGAAGCAAAATCAATCAATTCTTTGGTGTATTCCGTAGTAGCTCCATGCCGACCACTAGCATAATCCCATGTTTTTCGATCCAGGTGCATGTCCCACCAAATCCCGATATATTTCATAGGGCTAAACCAGGAGGAAATATCTCCAAGCTCATTTGGATCATTAAGATTGACAATGAGCTTGGACTCGATCAGGTCACCTGCTCTATCTGCAATTTGTATGGTCCGCCACGGTGTATCAAAAGGTGCTGATAGCTTCGCTTTGATGCTTGCTTTATTACCCACGAGCTCGCTGGTCATGCTTAGATTAGCTGTATCTACCTGCAAAGTCATGCCTGCATAATTAGTGAGATCGGCCTCATGAAAGCTCAAGTAAACGCCTTCTGCCGTTTTCATCGTTACTGGCGTATTTACCGCATTTTCTGGTATGTAAACCTGCCCTAAATGGTCCCCTGGAATAAACTTCGAAAGCGCATCGATCTCAGAAAATCGAGTGGTATTGTACAAATACTCGTAGATATCCCAATCTCCAGGAATCCACCATGTCCTGTGGTCTCCTGTCAACTGGAACTCTGTGTTTTCGTCAAGAATAACCACTTCTTCCATTCCTGACTGCTTGGGAAAGGAATACCGAAAGCCTATACCATCATCAAAAACGCGAAATGTCAAATCAAAGCTCCTCCCAGGTTCTCCAGACTCTTTGAGCGTCAAAACAAGTTCACTGTATTCATTTTTAACTCTACTTTGCTCACCCCATTGCATCTCCCAGATGTCTGAGCTAGCACTCATAGTGAACTTTTCCACCTGTAGTCCATCTCCAATGCTTGGCTGATTTTGGAAATCAAACCCTAAATAGGAGGTGTCTATCTGCACTTGTTGCTTATAAAAAACCTGATAGGCAGGGCGGCCATCCAAAAGCATAACTTTGACTTCAATTTTTTTGTCTGGTGATTGAATTTGGAAAGCATCCTCTTTGGAACAGCTTGCCAGTAACAATAGCGCGAATAAGGGGATCAAATATCTCATGCTCATGAACTTTTTCTAGTACAACACTTGGTGAATTTACATTACTCCTGCCATCTGAAAGATGTTCCTGACCAAAATTTGGATCAAGTTGCTGTCTTATTCAGCATTCGTTACTGGATGATTGACTTCAACTTTTCAGAATGAAGGTAGGCACTTTTAAGTGTTGATAGCTTCTTGAGGTCTACTGTACCTTGGCGTAGGTCTCGGTGTAATTGTTGAAATTGTCCTTCCAGGAAAACTGAGTTTCGGAAACTGACTGTATAGTATACGTGACATCAATGCTAAAAATGTTGACCACGAAAGCTCTGCCGTTGAATGAGTGATCCACTTCTAAACTGCCAACATCACAGCCATTGTCCAGGTTTACCACAGGGAACTCAATCTGACTTTGGCCAATGACTAATTGAGGTGGATTCATCGGACAAGTCTTGAAATCGGTATGGTAGAATTTGAAAGAGTCCAGGTTCCAAGAAATTGATTCAATTCATAAGTAGGGCCATCCTCGCTGTCATCGTCTGAACAGTTAGTAAAAATGAATGGCAAACCCAATAGTAAAACAAGGGCTAGTTTATTGGCGTTCATGATGAGTTTTCATTGATTTCCATTATCAAGTTAGCCATTCCACCTCACAGTAGAAAGCACTATTCTCCCCGCAGGTAAACATTGCCACTAATGGTCTCCATCCTCATCAAAACTCCTCCACCATTCACCACTCCCCTGATATTAGTCCCCACTATTTGCCTCAAGCCGTCTCGACCTTCTGGAAATTGGATATCAAGATTGGAATAAACCTCCCCTGAGATGGTTTTTACTTTGAAATCAAGACCTTCCCCTGCATTTACCGTCAAATCGATATCTCCTGAAATGGTCTTGAATTGCGCATCTTGGAAGGCATAGTCAAGCTCAAAATTGCCACTGATCGTATTGGCTTCCAATTGCATTTCTTTTGGCAAATAGACCGTATAGTATATCTCACTTTGCCAGCAATTTGACTTCTTCCAGCGCTCCTTATTTTTGTGCCAGATGTCCTTTTCCATGAAGATGCTTATGCCAGAGGCATTAATAGAGGTTTTCAATTCAAACATTTCATCATCTTCCCCGCCATTGATGGCATACTCTACCTCTACTCGGACTTCTGGCTTTTCCCACAGTTTGAGGACTATATCGTCAGCATACGGAAAATCAATTTCCAACACCTGTTGATCTTTGACAGGTATAGATTTCTCATACTTACTCTGACTATGACATAATATGGTGATCATAGCAAGTATCAAAGCAGATAGATACCTCATGGCATTATTTTTTACGGATGTAGATATTGCCGCTCACACTGCGAAGGGTGACATCCACTCCTCCGCCATTGAGTGTCCCCTTCGCAGACATACCTCCTGCCACTTTGCGTAATCCTTGGGCATTTTTTTCATCAAATTCAAAGTCCAGGTTGGTAAAGATTTCACCAGAAACTGAACTGAATTTAAAGGTCCCTTTTGAGTTTTCGATAACCGTAACATCAATATCGCCACTAGTGGAAGTGATGGAAGATGGTAGCTTCTGATTGAGTTCGCTGAAGATCACCTCAATGTCAGAACTCAGGCTATGGGCGACAATTGGACCAGTGACCTCCCTAAATCTGATATCGCCATTTTGTGTTTTAGCTTCCACCTCATTGGCCATCTTAACGATCTCGGCCCTTCCCGCCTGCCAACTCTGGTAGTCCAGCTTTAAATTAATATTTCGTGGCAGATAGATGATGTAGTCACCCTCATCTGCACCCCGATGGACTCCTGCAATCTTTATCTCCTGCCCCTCTTGTACAATGTACAATCCAATACCGGTGTTCTCATCCCCAATAGCTGAGAGTGGTTTCAAGCCTTTGGCCTTTTCGGGGATGCCTTTATAGGCACTAGCCGAAATTCTGATTTCGTTCTCGTTGGTTCCTTCTATTCTCAGGTCAGCAAATAAGTTATCAATGACCACTGTCAAATTAGAAACATCACCATCTGGTTTTAGAGAATATTCCTGCGCCCAAATCATGTGAGCTCCTGCTAGGGCGATAAAGCCCATTACTAATCTTTTCATTTTATTCGTTTTTTAAGTTTTTTATTCGCTTTCAAAGTCATATCAATATTTCCATGGCGATCTCCGCTTGTCTTTTCACCTCTGGCGTTAGTTGATCATCTTTGATCATATTCCTCAGCGGTGTCAGTACTGCTTTTTCCTCAGCCTCAACCAGGAGATTGATCATGGCAATCTGGATCAATGGGTCAGCCTGTTTCCCAAGTGAGCTGACCAGGGCCAACCTTACGCTTTCCTCACCAGTAAACCTGGACAAGGCCTGTACCACCGCATAGCGCACATTTGGGCTCTTATCAGTGTTCAGTGATTTTAGCAAGGCTTGAATCAATTTTGGATCTGACGCTGTAGGCAAACGCTCAATTCGTCCAACAGCTTGAATACGGTCACTTGCCGAGTGATCTTCTAAAGTCGTCATCATCACTGCTTTTTGAAGGTTTTTGACCTCTGCTTTCAAACTCAACAAGTCATCTGAACTTGTCTGAGAGCCGCCTCGCCCAGCCAGATACCCAGTAACAAGTAGTATGACAGCCGCAGCTATCTGCAGCCATGATTTCGGTATCAAAGGTTTCACAGTAGGTCGCTCGGACTCCAGCATGGCCTGAAAGGACCATTTTAAATCTGCCGGAGGATCATATTCCGTAGCTTGCTCAAAATGACCAAGCAGTGAGCGCAGTTGCTCAAGCCTTTGCTGCAAACGATCATCCTGATGTATAAGCTGCTCTACTTGCTGCCTTTGGATATCATCCAAATCACCCTCCAGAAAACTGATCAATTGTTCGTCAGAAATAGCATCCATGACATTTCACTTTAATTCTTCAAAATAAATTTTCCTCAACTTTGCGATAGTGCGATGCACCTGCACCTTGATTGCACTGACCGATACGCCCCGGATCTCGGCAATTTCTTCGTACTTCATCTTCTGAAACTTACTCATCACCAGAAGCTCCCGTTTGTCTGGTTCCAAAAGCGCTAGCGCTTGATGGAGTTTTTCTTCTTGTTCTATCAATCCGGCAGTATCCTCCTCGGCATGCTCGGGAAGATGCTCTACCGGACTGAACTGGTCTCGATACACTTTCAGTTTCCTGAAGTGATCTTTCAGCAGGTTCCGAGCGATCTGAAACAACCAAAATTGAAACCTGTGACCAGCTTTGAAAGATGCCCTGTACTTCATCACTCGGATAAAAGTCATTTGCGTGAGGTCTTTGCTTTCCTCAACATCCAAGGTGCACTTCAGAAAGTAGTTATACAACCTGACCTGATACCTATCAAAAAGGTGTTGCAGATCGTCAAACTTTTCCCGCTGCAAGTTGATCATCAACTGTTCATCTGTCAGTTCTTTCAAGGTTTGATCGCTTTTTGATTTTAGGCTGTTTCGGGTAAGTTACCGGGAAGCGAAAGAAAGGTTACAGGGGGCAGAAAAGATTTTTTAAATAGTATTAGCTTACTAACTCCTCAATAGACATTTACTCCATCGCCTGCGGACCATGCCTGATACTGCTAGATGGTACAAGATCGAAAACTAGTACACCTAAGATCGCAATCTATTTGTGCCGGAAAGTCTTGAAAATGTGGTTAAAACGCTCTAAAATTTTTCCCGAAGATACCTGGCCGTATGATTGTCGTTAGCCTTGATCATATCCTCTGGCAAACCAGCAAAGCATATTTGACCACCACTATCACCGCCTTCCGGGCCCAGGTCGATGATCCAATCCGCATTTTTAACCACCTCCATATTGTGCTCAATAATTAAAACAGAGTTGCCCTCATCGATCAAGGCATTAAGCGAATCCAATAGTTTTCGGATGTCATGAAAATGTAAACCAGTTGTAGGCTCATCAAAAATGAAAAGGACATGATCCTTTTTCGAAACCCCAGCTCCCTTTCCTAAAAAGGAAGCCAATTTCACACGTTGTGCTTCGCCGCCAGAGAGGGAGTTAGAAGATTGTCCCAATTTCACATACCCAAGGCCGACATCATATAGAGGCTTGAGTTTTGATATGACACCTGTTCGTTCCTTAAAAAAATCCAGGGATTCTTCCACTGTAAGATTCAACACTTCAGAAATATCCTTATCATGATATTTCACTTCCAGTATTTCCTTTTTGAATCGCTTGCCCTGGCAATTTTCGCAAGTGAGATGCAGATCAGCCATAAACTGCATTTCGATCTTCACGGTACCTTCCCCTTCACAAACCTCACATCTGCCCCCATCTACATTAAAGGAAAAATGTGCCGGCTTGAAACCGTTCTTTTTAGAAGCCGGTTGATCCGCAAAGAGCTGCCTGATGTTGTCATAGGCCTTGACATAGGTGACTGGATTGGATCTTGAGCTTTTCCCTATGGGGTTTTGATCTACAAATTCGATGTGATCAATTTTTTGATATGAGCCCCCAAGGTTATCATACTTACCCGTTGCCTCACCTGTTAGCCCTAAGATTTTGCCAAGAGCTGGATAGACAATCTTTTTGATCAACGTGGATTTCCCAGAACCGCTGACACCTGTAACGACGGTCATAACCCCGATGGGTATTTCTGCTTTTATATTTTTAAGGTTGTTCTCTCGGGCCCCTTCGACAGTAAAAGACTGGTTCCACTTTCGGCGCCGGACAGGCACGTCGATTTTTTGCTCTCCTTTCAAATACTTTGTGGTAAAAGATCGGTCAGCGTTACCATTCATGCTGGCAATATTGCCTTGAAAAACCAATTCACCCCCATGTGTCCCCGCTGCTGGTCCAATGTCAATGATTTGGTCGGCTTCCTCCATAATCTTCTCTTCGTGCTCCACAACTATTACCGAGTTGCCAATATCACGCAAAGACTTCAACACCTCAATAAGTCTGTCAGTGTCCCTGGGATGTAAGCCAATGCTTGGTTCGTCCAGAACATACATCGATCCTACCAGCGCACTACCTAGTGATGTCGCAAGTTTGATACGCTGATACTCTCCTCCGGAAAGTGTACTGGTGAGTCGATTGAGGGTAAGGTAGCCCAAACCCACTTTGTGTAAATAAGAAAGTCGATTTTTGATCTCGCTAATGATACGCTGGGCTACTTTCTGGTCAAATTCGGAAACTTCCAATTGATCAAAAAAGCCTATGAGATCTCCAATGGGTTGTAGCACAAGATCAGTAATCGACTTGTCTGCTACCTTCACATAAGCAGCATCTTTTCTCAACCTGGTTCCCCGACAGTCAGGGCAGGTAGTTTTGCCTCGGTATCGAGAAAGCATGACACGATACTGGATTTTGTGTGTTTGAGACTCAAGATGTTTGAAAAATGCGTCCAGACCCTCAAAGTGCTCATTACCAGTCCATAGGAGTTGATATTGTTCATTCGTCAGCTCGGCAACAGGACGATGTATTGGAAAGTCAAACAATACACCATTTTTGAGTAATGGTTTCTGCCAGGCACTCATGGTCTCTCCACGCCATGGCATGATTGCTCCCTCGAAAACGGAAAGGTTTTTGTCAGGAATTACACGATCGGGATCTATGCCCAGAATTCGTCCAAATCCCTCACATTTGCGACAAGCGCCATAGGGGTTGTTGAAGCTGAAAAAGTTAACTGTTGGTTCTTCAAAGCGTATCCCGTCAAGTTCGAATAGGTCTGAAAATGTCTTTTTCTCTTGACCAACAATCTCCACAAAACATGATCCTTCTCCCTCAAAAAAGGCTGTTTGAACAGAATCGGCCAATCTAAACTGAGTCTCCTCATCTGATTTTACTACTGCTCGGTCTATTAAAATATCGGCATCTACCTTTTCCAAAGTTTTGAGGTCTACGTCCTCAATATATTGTGTATCTCCATCGACAAGAAGCCTGGTATAGCCTTTGCTCAACAGGATTTTCATTTCCTGTGCCATGGTGCGCTCAGGTTTGTGCTTTAGTGGCGTCGAAATCACCACTTTGCTATCTTGGTCATGGGATAGAATGTAGTCCACCACATCGGTAACCGTATCTTTTTTCACTTCCTTTCCCGAAACCGGCGATATAGTCTTGCCGATCCTGGCGAAAAGCAACTTCATATAATCAAATATTTCCGTCGTAGTGCCTACCGTCGACCTGGGATTTCTGGTGTTGACTTTCTGCTCAATGGCTATAGCAGGTGAGACACCTTTGATGTAATCCACCTCCGGTTTCTCCATCCGTCCCAGAAACTGCCGCGCATAAGAGCTTAAGCTTTCTACATATTTTCTCTGACCCTCGGCAAACAATGTATCAAAAGCCAAAGAGGACTTCCCTGACCCGGAGAGACCGGTAATCACCACCAGCTGGTCACGAGGAATGGCCACACTGAGATTCTTCAAATTATTGACACGAGCCCCCTTAATGATGATATACTTCTTAGGGTCAAACTGATCTACATCCATTGATTCTGACGTAAAAAACTTATAACAACTTTAGGGGGGAAAAGGGTTTGATTTGTCTACAAAAATAGGCAGTCAGAAGCTAAGGAGTTTGCAAGAATTGGATTATTCCTATACATTTGATGCCTTTCTAAATTAATTTTTTCATTCCATACCAACCCTGACAATATGAAATAAACCTCTACGTTACTAAACAGTGTGAATTACATGAGTGGAATATGTTTGAGTGATAGTCAACTTCTATCACAATACAAGAAAGGGAACGAAGAGGCTTTTTCTGAATTACTAAACCGTCACAAGGACAGGGTTTATACAACGATCTATTTGATAGTGAAAGACAGGTATCTCGCCGAGGACCTGATGCAAGAGGTATTTATCAAGGCTATACGAACAATTAAGTCTGGTAAGTACAATGAGGAAGGGAAATTTCTCCCCTGGATTCTGAGAATAGCGCATAATCTGGCTATCGACCAATTCAGAAAAGAGAAGCGCTACCCGATGATCGTAATGGAGGATGGCAGCAGTATTTGGAATACGCTTGAGTTTTCCGAACAGAGTATTGAAGATTCACATATTAAGCAGGATACCTACAATCTGCTGAAGCAGTGCATTCAGGAGCTTCCTGAAGCACAAAAAGAGGTCTTGGTGATGCGTCATTACATGCAAATGAGCTTTCAGGAAATAGCGGAAGCTACCGATGTCAGTATCAATACCGCTCTAGGCAGGATGAGGTATGCTTTGATCAACTTAAGGAAAAAATTAAAGCCTGATACAATTGCCTATGATAAAAAGTTTTACAGAAAATGACCTGGTCAGATTTATCTACGACGACCTGACCGAAAACGAAAAGTACGAAATAAATAACGCCCTGATAACAGACGGGCAGCAAGCTTCAAGGGCTAACGAACTGTCTCAAATAAAAGAGCAACTCGAAGATTTGGTAATTCCTGCTCCGCAGGGAGTGGTGGACAAAATACTAGCGTTCTCGAAAAACTATAATGTGGAGTCTGCCTAATTTTGGGCATGACCAAAAAAGAGCGTTACGAAGCATTTGTTCAGTATTTCAGTGAGTCTTTTCCCGAGCCTGAAACCGAGCTAAGGTACGAGAATCCCTTTCAGTTACTAGTTTCTGTTGTGTTAAGTGCACAGTGTACTGACAAGCGTGTCAATATAGTAACCGAAGAGCTCTTCAAGACTTTCCCAACACCGGAGCATCTGATGCACTCATCATTTGATGAATTGTTTCCGTATATCCGTAGTATTTCATATCCCAATAATAAGACGAAGCACTTGTTGGGGCTAGGAAAAATGCTAGTTGAGCAATTCCATTCGGAGGTGCCAGCTACTATCGAGGAACTTCAACAGCTTCCAGGTGTTGGACGCAAGACAGCTAATGTTATTGTCTCCGTATTATATAATCAGCCAGCCATGGCGGTAGATACGCATGTCTTCCGGGTCTCCAAGCGTCTCGGTCTCGTCACGCAGTCCGCAAAGACTCCACTAGAGGTAGAAAAGCAACTGGTCAAAAATATTCCTGAACAATACATCCACAAAGCACACCACTGGTTAATTTTGCACGGCCGCTATATATGTCTTGCCCGGAAACCAAAATGTGAAACCTGCGACATCACTCATTTTTGTCGCTATTTCGATAAACTTCCAGACAGGGAATGAAAATCCTTCTTGTGCACCAGTATTTCAAAACCCCAGAGGAGGGTGGCGGCATACGGTCCTATTACCTGGCAACAGCTCTGGCAAAGCGCGGAGACCACGTTCAGGTGCTGACCGCACACGATGGCACAAACGAAGACAAGGAGTTGGAGGGGTTTAAGGTTCGCTACTTTGATATCCCATATGCTAATCACTTCTCCTTTTTCCGCCGACTAGTTGCATTCGGAAAATTTGTTTTGGCTTGCAGAAGATATCTCCGTTCAAACCATGACTATGACTTGGTCTATGTGCTCACTACTCCTCTGACGACCGGTTTCATTGGATCCTATGCTAAAAGAAAATTCAAACTTCGCTGGGCTTTCGAAATCGGAGACCTGTGGCCAGAAGCTCCTATTCAAATGGGGATTATCCGTAATCCCGTTCTGATCAAATGGTTATATACTTTAGAGCAAAAGTTTTATAAACGTGCCGATCGGCTTATTGGGCTTTCACCATCCATTCGAGACTATGTGGAATACACCACCGATTTTGAGGAGACCGCAGACATTTTCCCCAATGTCGCTGACTGTAAGTTTTTCAATACTGCCGATGTGAAAGGCGCCTTTTCGGCAGAAAATCCTTTTCGAATCAGCTATATTGGAGCAGTAGGTATGGCAAATCACCTAGAGTTTCTGATCAACTTAGTCAAATTAGCTAATGAGGCTCAACTGCATGTACATTTCCACATTATGGGTGAAGGTAAAAGATTGGCCGCTATCAAAGCCTTGGCCGAAAATCTGACCAATTTGACGTTTCACGCCGCAGCTTCGAAGGAATCAGTCAAACACCTATTGGACAAAAGCCATGCATTGTATGTGTCTTTTAAAGATGTTGATATACTCGGAACCGGCAGTCCCAATAAGCTTTTTGATGGACTAGCCGCTGGTAAACTGATTATCATCAATTTCCGAGGTTGGATCAAAAAGCTAATCGAGGAACAGGAGTGTGGTTTTTACTACCCTCCGCGAGAACCTGCAAAAGCTATAGAGATCTTAAAAAACTTTCTGAATAGTCCCGAATTGCTCCAGGAGTACCAAAATAATGCTCGACAACTTGCTGAGAAGCAATACTGCCGGGAGTTGGTGATGAATAACCTGTCCCAACTCCTAGAGGACCAATTCAGCGCTTAGCAGGTTTGTAACCAGATTGTGAGAATATTCTGTGATGATCCTGATCAGCAAGCAATTGCTGCATTTTCACATTTTGAGTTCGCATATAGGCCTCTACAATTTGCCAGCCTAGCCAAATACCAATTCTACCAGGGCATTTTTCGCCAATCTCATAGACGTAAGGCCTTTCTCCCAGAAATTTCTTTTTGGTAAAATCACTTGTCTCATAGAGTATTTCATTTTGTACAAAATTGGCCCAGATGATCTCCTGATTGTTGACGACATCGATCATTTCCTCCGCGGTGAAACCAATCAAAAGGTGATCTGGTGTGCAAGGCATGATCTTGCTGAGCAAATAGTAGATCTTGCCATAGTCAATCATTTCAGAAAGCAGCGTATTTTCCTGCCCCACTCTGCAGTACTTTCCCACTAAAAATTTCATAATAGCAGGTGCCAGGTACTCTGGAGCATATCGCTTGAGTATATAGAGTGGAGTGCCTTCTGGTTTGTATGTGGCTTCTGGTCCTATAAAATAGTCCAGGCCTATAACGATCAACGAATCAGAAATATAAAGGTCGTTGTAAAGTCCAGATACCATAGTGGAGAGCTTAGGTGTCTTTGTCTGCGGGTAGTAGTAGTTCAACCAACTAAATGCCTGATCCAAATCGGCTTTGATCGCATCAAAGTCGCTGAATGCCCGAACAGATTCTTGATATAAGGTGTCGATAGAGGGTTGCTGGAGTAAGTTAAAAATCCTGCCTGCCAATATCTGGTAACTAGGATACTCCTGAGCATGAAAAAACTGGTTGGCTACTCCCCAATTGTTTTTCAACAACTGCGTTACCTGGTGCCTATTTTCCGCCCGAAAAAACTGTTCTTCAAGTCTATCTACCTTTAGATCATATTTTTCAAGGGTACCTGACGGTATTTCCCGGCACTTATCTCCTCCACAACTCCACAACAAAAGGGTTGAAAACATTAGGCAAACCGTACGCATAGTTGCTATTTTTGATTTCAAAACTAGATATTTATTGCTTTTCCTATGAGAAAGTTTTTTATCATCTCAGCCCTTTCCTTATCATTCGTTCAATTAGGTTTTTCTCAAACCAAGCTTGGGTTGAAGTTTTCCCCCGTCTTTGCCAATAGCAGGGTGGAGTTCTTATCGGATTCAGCAGATATTGAAAATGATGGTTCGGCTTTTCGGTTTTCCATTGGCCTGGTAGTGGATTATCCTCTGACAGAAACCTACTATTTCAGCACTGGATTGGTAGTAGTACCCAAGCGAGTAGGCATAACAGTCGTGGGTGAAAACGGCTTCACACCTGACAACCCTCGAGAAGAATATAACCTGCAATACTTGCAAGTACCTATTTCATTAAAGTTGTATACCAATGAGATCCGTCCGGATATGAGCATCTATTTCCAAGTCGGAGGAGCATTGGAGATCAAACTCAACGATAAACCTTTAGAGGAAGAATATCAACTAATTGAAAAATTTGATCCCTTCGATGCAAATGTAATGCTCGGTGCAGGAGTAGAGTATCGCGCTGGCATCAATACCATTTTGTATGGTGGCTTGAATTACCAGCGCGGTCTTCTCAATGCTGTCAACTCATCCCCTCAGCTAGTGGATGAGCTTATTATCAGGAACACGGTCTTTATGATTGACCTGGGTGTTAAATTTTAGATTTGGATTAACTCCCCGTTCGCATTAATGAAATTGTACTCGGTGATAGCCAATGAGGAATCCTCCACTAGCGTCACCCACTTCAGATATTTCAAATACCATTTGAACCTGATTGAAAAGATCCCTTTGGTGAAAAACGCAAAGAGATAAGGATGCACCTGCAAGGTGATCTTCTTCTCATTCTGTTTAGTAAAGAAATACTTCAAAGTGTTCTCTATCTGATCTGCAACTATGATAGACGCCGATATCTTTCCGGTACCTCCACAAGTTGGACATACCTCCCGTGTAGCAATATTGAGTTCCGGTCTTACTCGCTGACGGGTGATCTGCATCAAGCCAAACTTGGATAATGGTAAGATCGTATGTTTAGATCTATCATGCTCCATTTCCTCCTTCACCTTGGCAAAAAGCTTACGCTTATTCTCCGAACGACGCATGTCTATGAAGTCTATCACAATGATACCCCCCATATCTCGGAGTCTCAGTTGCCGTGCTACTTCCTTTGCCGCCTCTAGATTGACAGTCAATGCAGTAGCTTCCTGATCATCTTCCCGATTACTCTTATTGCCACTGTTGACGTCTATGACGTGGAGTGCTTCGGTATGCTCAATGATCAGATATCCTCCATTGGCTACAGAAACTGACTTGCCAAAAGACATCTTCAACTGGCGCTCTACGCCATACATCTCAAAGATCTTGGTCTTGGCCTGAAAGTGCTTGACAATTTTTTCTTTCTCAGGAGCAATCTTCTGGATATAAGACTTGATCTCGCCGTGAAGTTCTTTGTCATCAACGATGATAGAGTCGAAGCTTTCGTTGAGTACGTCTCTCAGAATGGAGTTGGCTCTGCTTACCTCACCAATAACCTTGTCTCGAGGTTTGGCATCGTGCAGGTTTTTGACTCCTTCATCCCAGAGATTGACCAGGTTTTGGAGGTCTTTATCAAGTTCCCTTACATCCTTACCTTGTGCTACAGTGCGAATAATCACACCAAAATGCTCAGGTTTTATGGAATTGATCAGCCTAGAGAGCCTTTTACGCTCTGATGAATCGGCGATCTTTTTAGAAACGTTTACAGCTTTTGAAAATGGAACAAGTACCAAGTACCTGCCCGCAATGGATAACTCGCAGGATAGTCGAGGCCCCTTAGTAGAAATAGGTTCTTTTACTACCTG
>JAHCMJ010000087.1 GCA_019192485.1 Cyclobacteriaceae bacterium HetDA_MAG_MS6
AGCATCTTGAAGGACAGTTGCTTTGGAAATTTGACTTCAATATGAAAAACAATTTTCATATTTCAAAAAACGGGAGACGTTATTTTTATTTAGGTGATAAAACTGTTTAAAACATGCCGCTTCATTGATCTTCGCCAATAACACTTCCACCAACCACTTACATTATCGCCCTCCAACTTGTAACATTGAATGAGTCGGTCAAACCCAACCCATCTCGTACATCATACTTGAATAAATCCCGTTCACTTCACTGCCATTTTTCTTTTCATTTAAAAAAAATAAACTTGCCGAGTCTTTATAAAAGCACCATAGATCATGAGCCAATTTCCGGACCAAGTTATTGACGCGCTATCCATTGACACCGTTATTTTCGGATTTGATGGGACGCTCAAGGTATTACTAGTCAAGCATGCCGAAGGCATCAGCGAAGGCCGATGGGCGCTGCCAGGAGGATGGATCAAATACAACGAAGGCCTGGACGACGCCGCCTACCGTATCCTCTCCTCCCTCACCGGAGTCAAAGATATCTATCTAAAACAGCTCCAGGCTTTTGGCTCACTGGACCGGTTTCCAGACAAGCGAGTGGTTACCGTAGCTTACTACTCACTCATACAACCAGAAGAGTACGACCTGATCCCTGGGTTTACCGCATCAGATGCTAAATGGTTTGACTTGCAGGATGCCGTCGACCTTCCCTACGATCATGACCAGATCCTGGCTCATAGCATCCAGCATCTCAGACATATTGTACAGCACGAACCTATCGGATTCAACCTACTTCCCGAACGATTCACCCTTTTCCAGCTACAGAGACTCTATGAAGCCATACTCGGCATTACGTTGGACAAACCTAACTTTCGTAGAAAAATCATGAAAATGAATTTATTGGCAGATTGCCACGAGAAGGAAGCCGGAGTACCCTACCGCGCAGCCAAACTATATCGATTTGACAAACAGATCTATGATCAGCTGCTGGAAAAAGGATTCAATTTCGAATTTTGAAATAAAGAGCGCTACTGCTGAGCCATCTATTTACTCTACTCCTGCTGTCCACGCGAGGCCTGCGCCCTACCCACCATCAGGGCTAGGTTACAAGCTTCATGTTCTTTCTGGCACTTCTTTTCTTACTACATGCTAGATGCAGTCATTAATAATATTCTCAAAGAATTCTTGTTTTCCACTTCGCTGTTTTGGCTCACCGGACGCCAAAGCCTGATCATGCAAAACTGACAAATCCAGTTTACCGGCTTCAAAGGCTTTTCCCTGGCCCTGATCAAAGGAAGCATATCGATCTTTTCGCAATTCTTGGTACTTAGATTTGCTCATTACCTTTTCGGCAATCAATAGAGCCCTTGCAAACAAGTCCATACCACCAATGTGGGCAAGGAAAATATCCTCCAGATCAGTAGAGTTTCGACGTGTCTTCGCGTCGAAGTTTACCCCTCCACCCTGCAAGCCACCCGCCTCGAGGATGACAAGTAAAGCTTCAGTGATCTCAAATAGATTATTGGGAAATTGATCCGTATCCCATCCATTCTGATAGTCTCCCCGATTGGCATCAATACTACCTAACATATTCGCATTGGCAGCCACTTGTAGCTCATGCTGGAAGGTATGACTGGCCAGAGTCGCATGGTTCACCTCAATATTAAGTTTGAAGTCCTGATCCAGGCCATATTGCTGCAGAAACCCAACCACCGTTGCCGCATCAAAATCATATTGATGTTTTGACGGCTCCATTGGCTTTGGCTCGATAAAGAAGGTCCCTTTGAATCCTTGACTGCGAGCGTAGTCTTTCGCCATATGCAGAAATCTGGCCATATGGTCCAGCTCTCTCTTCATGTCAGTATTGAGGAGAGACATATAGCCCTCTCGACCTCCCCAAAACACATAATTCTCGCCACCCAAGGCAATGGTAGCATCGATGGCATTTTTTACCTGCGCACCGGCATACGCTACTACTTCGAAGTCCGGATTGGTTGCAGCCCCATTCATATACCTCGGGTGCGAGAATAGATTGGCAGTCCCCCATAAGAGTTTCACCCCCGAAGCGCTCATTTTTTCTCGAGCATAAGCGGTGATCTCCTGGACTCGTTTCGTTGATTCATTCAAGCTATCAGCCTCATCCACCAGGTCATAGTCATGAAAGCAGAAATAAGGCAATCCCAGCTTAGTGATGAACTCAAAAGCCGCATCCATTTTGTCCTTAGCTTGAGACATGGGATCAGCAGCTGTTAGCCAGGGGTAAGACTTCGTTCCAGGTCCAAATGGGTCGCCACCAGCATTACAGAAAGTATGCCAGTAGGCACAGGCAAACTTAAAATGATCCTTCATCGACTTACCAGCCACCTTTTGATCCTCATCATAATATTTGAAAGCCATAGGATTGTCAGACTCTTTCCCTTCAAACCTCACGGCTCCAATGCCTTTGAAATACTCCTTTTCTCCGATTAAAACACTCATATCATTCTTATTAACTTATTTCTTCATTACCTGGAAAGTCTACTTTCGAGACCCTCTTTCCAAAACTGATAAGCCTCCTCGTATTGCTCGATTAATCTTGGGTCTGGCATAGTAGTCTCCAGACAGGCCAGTTGCTCAAAAGCTTGCGCTTCTGAATCATACAGTCTCCCACCCAAAGCTGCTCCTCTGGCAGCTCCTTCAGCACCATTAGTATCATAAAGTTCTACGGTCGCCCCAACTGTGTTGGAAAAAGCCTCTCGGAAAATAGGACTCAGAAACATATTTGCTTTCCCAGCTCTGATGGTCTGACTACCTGCTCCCAGGTCTTCCAGAAGATCGAAACCATACCTGAGCGCAAAAACGATTCCCTCTTGCGCTGCTCGATAAAGATGTTTGCGTTGATGACGACTAAAGGACAACCCTAGAAATTCGCCTCCCAAATCTTGGTTATTCAGCAGACGCTCGGCACCATTGCCAAACGGATAAATCCTAATACCTTCTGCTCCAATGGGGATATTAGAAGCCTGCATGTTAAGCTCTTCATAAGTAGAATCTCCCAGCGCAATGTTGGATTTGATCCAACTATTCAAGCTTCCGGTGCCATTCACACAAAGCAGAAGTCCATTCCTCTTCAATTCCTTCTTGTCATTTACATGCAAGAAAGTATTGATCCTGGACTCTTCGTCGTGAGCATCTTGATCGGTTACCACATAAATCACCCCGGAAGTACCTGCTGTAGCTGCGACCTCACCAGGATTTAGCACATTCAGCGAAAAAGCATTGTTGGGTTGATCGCCAGCTCTATAGGTTACAGGCGTACCCTTGGGAATGCCAAGCAAATCGGAAGCCGTCTTCGACACACTGGATTGTTCGGCGAAAGCACCCACGATATCTGCCACTATGTCTTCGTCAAAATCGTAATATTTTAGTAAGTCAAAAGCAACATCGCCCGCTTTAAAATCCCACATGATGCCTTCAGAAAGCCCCGATGCCGTGGTATTGATCTCACCAGTCAGTTTCAACGCCAGATAGTCTCCTGGCAACATAAACTTATGGACCTTTTCAAATATCTTCGGTTCATTCTTCTTGACCCATGCCAGCTTTGCTGCTGTAAAATTCCCCGGGGAGTTTAGCATATGATCCATGCAATATCTCTGTCCCAGGTTATTGAAAGCCTCCTCTCCAAAAGGAACCGCCCGGCTGTCACACCAAATAATAGATGGCCTCAAAACCTGATGACTATCATCCACCATGACCAGACCATGCATCTGATAAGAAATGCCGATTGCTGTAACCAGATTTGGACTGACATCAGCTGCCCGGAATGCCAATTGCGATGCGTGCTGGAAATTTTGCCACCAAACTTCAGGTGACTGCTCAGCCCAACCCGGCATAGGAGAGCTTATCTCCATTTCCTGATGAGGATAAAAGGCGCTACCTACTGTTTTTCCCTTCTCTACATCAAAGATGCAAACCTTGACCGACGAACTACCTAAATCAATTCCCAGTGTATACATGCAAGAAAAGCTTTCACTAAATCAAATATAACACATATAGTCAATAAGACTATAATAAATACTGTATTTAATCTGAGTCAGAGCTAAGGATACCATTTTGAACAAAACCTAAATCCTCATCCTCGAACTCACGCTATTCAATTGTCCCTTCTGCCTTAGGTATTTACTCGTCTCTGAGACTTCTAACAGGGTTGGCTAGAGCCGCTCTAACGGATTGATAGCTTATGGTTGCCATGCCAATGGTCAAAGCTGCTGTGGTGGAAATGGCAAATGTTATCCAATCGATCCCTATAGCATAAGCAAAGCCATCAAGCCATTCCGACATCCATATATAGGAAAGCGGAATGGCTATCACAGCTGCTATCACAATTAGCTTGAGAAAATCCGTGGACAAGAGAAAGATAATTTGAGGTACGGAAGCACCCAGGACTTTTCTGACGCCTATCTCTTTTATTCTTTGATTGATTACAAAAGCAGATAAGCCAAGCAAGCCAATACAAGCTATTACGATGGCCAACGCTGTAAAAACGCCAAATATCCTCCCTGTTTTCTTCTCCGAATCATAAAACTTCGTTAGGTCCATATCAAGAAAGTAGGACCTGAAGGGAACCCCGGGAACGAAATCATTCCATTTTGCCCTGATATCCGTTACGACTCTTGCGGGATTGTCCCCTTCGATTCTGATGGCCAATTTGGAAATGAATTGGTTAGGACCGGTCATGCTAGTATAAGCGGCTGGTTTCAAATCTAAATGTAGTGATTGGAAATGAAAGTCTTTGATCACACCAATAATGGTAAACTCAATTGGATCATTGCCTGCTGCTATTTCTATCACTTTTTTACCAATCGGATCCTGAATGCCTAGCTTAGCAACGGCAGACTCATTGAGTATAATGGAGAGCGAATCCTCAAATTCTTTTCTAAAGAACCTACCCTCTGCTAATTCCATGCCCAGTGTCTCCGGGAATTGATCGTCAAAGATCATCCTTCTCATGATCATGCTTTCTTTTTGATCTGTCCCTGGGATTCTCACTGAAAAATCTCCGACCATGTTCGAGGTTAGTGCACTACTTTGCACTTTGGGTATACGATTGATCTCATTTTTAAAAGTCTCTAATCTCGCAAAACCCGCGTTTGGCCCAGGGTTGATAGCTCCAGCATTTTCAACTACTATAACGTTATCTTTATTAAACCCTAAGGGCTTATCTAACATATAGTTCATCTGATCATAGACAATGATTGTAGCACTGATCAATGCGATGGAAATCACAAACTGAACAACTACAAGTCCATTTCTAAGACCGGCACTACCTCCTTTCAGCTTACCTTTTAGGATAGATATCGGAGCAAAAGATGAAATGAAAAATGCAGGATACAATCCTGCAAGAATGCCAACTAGGAATACAACAATTGTCATCGAAATCATCACATCTGGCACTAGTAGATAGCTCATACTGAGGGGGCGGCCGGCCAACTCATTGAATGCGGGAAGGACAAGATAAGAGACCACTAAGGCAAATACGGCACTCAAGAGGGTAACCATTACTGATTCGGTCAGAAACTGCCCAACCAGCTGTCGCTTGGCAGATCCTAATACTTTTCTGATCCCTACCTCCTTTCCACGCTCTATAGACCTGGCAGTCGAGAGATTCATAAAATTGATACATGCTATCGCTAATATGAACCCGGCAATGATTAGGAAAATGTATATATACTGAATATTTCCATTGGCCTTGAGCTCATTTTCCAGGTTAGAATACAGATGAATGTCCTTGATATGCGTCAAGTGATAATTGTACCCATTTCCCGCCTGGATGTACTCGTCATATGAGATACCGTTTCGCTGTTGTATCTGTCCCTCAGCATGATTCTTGACAAAGGCCGGAAACTTCTCCTCAACATCATCCGGATTTGCTCCCTCCTGGAGTTTTAGGTAGGTCATTGCTGAGAAGCCTACCCAATTAGGTTGGGTAAAAAATGGCAATTGATGAAGCGCTGTGATATAATCAAATGTGAAATGAGAGTTGGCAGGGTAGTCATGAGCAATAGCGGTTACTTTCTTGGAGTTGCCGAAAAAAGTAATGGTCTTACCTATGGCATTTTCATCGCCAAACAGCTTTTTGGCAGTTGAAACTGAAAGTACCACGGAGTTAGCATCATTGAGTGCTGTTAGTGGATCTCCGTACTTGAATGGGACATTTACCACCGACAAAAAAGTAGAGTCAGCAAATATGATATTGTCTTCCTGGTAGTAATCGTCATCCACCTGTACAGTGGTGGGATTGAATAACCTAAAACACCTTCCCTGGGCAATTACCTCTGGGATATCCTCTACTATTTGTGGGCCAAATGAATGTGGTACAATTGGATAATTGACGTCTCTTTCGGGATAAACTCTATTAATCCACATACGGTAAACATGATCATCCTGAAACTTGTCATAGGACAAATCATAGCTTACATAAAGGAAAATCAAAATGCAGGGAGCCATACCACAAGCCAGCCCTAATACATTGATAACTGTAAAGCCTTTCTTTTTCATCAGGCTTCTCCAGGATGAAAGGATGTAGTTTTTGATCATAGATGTAAGGTCTTTTTGATATTTGGTTATACCCTCTCCGAGGTACTTATGTTACTTGAGGCGTACTGATGTATACCAAATGTCTACAAAGAGCATCTGCAAGCGCAAGTTCACCATATTGGTCATTGACTACCAGCTAAAACTACCAAAATACTGTATGTAACTAGAGTACTGAAGGATAGGAAGCCAGATGTACACTTAGAAACGGTGTTTTCAAATGGTTCATAACACTTTCTGTGACGCTACCTGAAACTAGTCTATTAAGCCCGGTACGACCATGAGTAGCCATTGCAATAATGCTGTTGGGGTCATTTTCAAGAAAATCGTTGATACCATTTTCAAGATTATCTGCATTTTGTATGTTGAGGCTATTGATGATGTCGTGACCTATTTCCTGGTATTCATGCATACGAGCTTTGATTTCCTTCGTATTGGTAAAATTCAATGGAGTATTCACGAAAAGCAGATGCACCTTCAAGTCAAGATCTACGGCAAATTCCAATAGCGTTACAAAAGAGGTCTCAACAGGAATTGGGAAATCGCTGACAATGATCATCTTCAGTGCTGAAAGTTCATGGGTATCTTCTTTCACCACCAGGACTGGCACCGGCGACAGTCTGATTATCTTCTGCGCAATGGATCCAATCAAAAATTCTGTGAGCCCGGTAGCACCATGTGAGCCCATAATGACCAGATCGATTTCATTTTGATCTATGTAATCTAGTACATGCTGATAGGACTCATTGTATCCGAGATAGCAAGTCGCTGGCACTCCAGATCGCTCGGCCGACTTGACACAGGCATTTAGCTCGGCCTGTAGTCCATTGACCTTCCTGGTGATATCGGTATAAAGCATTTGCCGATCATCATTAATGCCAATCCAGTCAACTGGTACAGAGGTGAAATGGAAAAAGTGTATTTCAGCTTCGTGTTTTTTAGCAAGGTCCATTGCAATCTTACAGGCATTTTCTGCACAAGTCGAAAAATCCGTGGGTACTAATATTTTTTGCATGACCGGAAATCGTTGTTTATCGAAAATGAATATCCAGAAAAGTCCTCGACTTTCAAATGATCCAAGTCATTCTATTCGCTGATAAAAACAAAGTACCTAAATGAACTCTTTTATGAATAAAACCTGCTTAGCTGCTTCATGGCCTAACTATCTCTAGCACTAGTGCCAGTCATTTTTGTAGAGTCACCTCATTTCTATCATGCAGCCTGATAGATACCCCTGTATCTACAAACCAATCGGATAAGCCGCTATTCCTACCAAAACCCGCCGACACATCCAACTGCAGATCGCTATTGATCAAATAAGCAAGCCCTCCATCCCACCGTACTTCCAAAGTACGGTCCTCTAATTTTCCGTAACTTTCTATGAAGGCATTCCATTTTTCAGAAAAAATTGATCTGGAAAAGTTTAAAACATAGCCAGTTGCCGAATCATTTCCTATTGAAAGCCATACGTTAGAAGTCAAAAGAAATCCCAAAAACACTGGCTGCGCATAAAGTAGCGTGACGGTGGGATTGATGACGTTCTCTTTGTATGCAGGATCTACCCAATCCAACCCAAAATCCAACTGCAAGCCAATAGAAGGCTGCTTGTTCACACTATCTAGCAGGTTCAATCTGGTCCCAACGGTCCATTGACTAATACCGGCAAAAGTAGAAGTCCTATTTGCAGATTCCGTGAATTCATCACGATTCCAGGCTATAGTAGTTCTAAGTTCAAATCGTTCTGAGATCCCGAATCTAGCCAGATTTGCCTGATTCCAAGTATGTCCATCTGACAGGCTACCCTGAGAAAATTCGCTGTAATTGATTCCGGATTGCAATTGAAAAACTTTCAGTCCGGCTGTAGAGGGTACAAAGGCTTGTCCCGGTCGAGACGAACTGATCATTTCCTGAAATTGGGCTTGGGCGCATCCCAAAAACAAAAAGGAACAGAAGAATACTAGAAGGCTCTTCATTGCAACTTAAAGCATTCTTTCGGCTATCAACTCTCCTTGTTCATAGATTTCTTCTTTCACCTTATAACCAGACTCACTCCAAAAAAACTGAGCACCCGACTTCAAACCATTCTCAAAGTTGGCGGTACACTGGATCTGACCTGTCTCATAGTACCAATTCCACTCGCCTTCTTGTTTGCCATTATCAAACGAGCCTTGAACGGAAACAACACCATTGTTGTAATATCCTGCACTCTCACCGTGCATCTGACCGCCCAGATAGTTGGCCTCCTGAGCTTTAAGGTCTGTGTTATCAAAATAGACGGTCCATACACCATCTTTTAGTCCTTCTTTGAAGGACCCCTCAGTGAGTATTTCTTTCCTACCTTCCTGGTAAGTAACATACCTTCCAACACCATTTTCTACTTGCACCTCTCCAGTAGGTCCCAAGACTTTAAGCACTTTGTACCGATCCCCTTCATACAAGCCCACTTCCTTGATACTTCCATCAGTATAGTATTCTTTCCACTCGCCACTATGCTTACCATCCACTACCATACCTTGACGCTCTACCGAACCATCTACAAAGAATGACTTGAACTCACCGTTTCCGTTTTTGACCAGCTGTCGTCCATTCATATCCCAGGCATTCCTGATATCAAAATGATCTGAATCTCTATAGTCCGCCTCTCTTAAACGTTTACCATTCTCACTCCAAAAGGTCCATGGACCCCTCATTTCCCCATTTTCAAAACTTCCCTCCGCACTTTTATTACCATTCGGATAAAACAATATCCAAGGCCCATGCTCCTTATCTCGTTCGTAAGATCCAAGCTGACTTCTTCTACCATCATCATAAAATGAAGCATATGCACCCTGTCTCCTACCAATTGAGTAGTTGCTGGAATCAACTAATACACCTTCAGCGTTAAAATTAGCCCAGTACCCATCAAACAAACCATTTTCATAGCTTCCATTTCGCATGACCTCACCACTCTCATAATACCATATCCATTTACCTTGCTCTACGCCGCTTGCATAGTTGGCCTCGGCTTGTAATCGTCCACTTTCATAGTAGTATTTCCACAGTCCTTGTTCTTTGCCTTCCACATACTCTCCGGTAGATAAAACCTGACCTGACTCATAGTAAAATGTTTGTTCACCGTCAATGCCCTTCGACAAGCGAAAAGCAGCAAAGGCTATGATCACGAATGAGGCAATAACGAGCGGAAGCCTCAACTTACTGTTTTCGGGAGTCAGGTCTTCCCTGGTATTGATATCTTTTGGAATCGATCTAAAAGCGAATTTGTATCCCTCAACAACGGCAAATCCATAAAAGAGAAGATCGATGATACTGAATGACTCTTGGTAGATCAGAATAATCGTGTCGATATCTAATAGTGTCAGCGTTTCAAAATATCCCAAAGATTGGGCTTGAGCAATAAAACCTACCTGACTGAAAAGGTTGCCCAGTAAGCACCCCAGAAGTGCAAAAAATGCCCCTATATAACCAAAAATAGGATCAACGCCTGCACCGAAGAACCGTACGCCCATACCCACTGCTAAACCAACTCCAATAGCCATGTAGGCAATCTGATACTCGGTGGTCACCGTTATCACTGCCCAGATAAGTGCACATATTACCGAAAGGAAAAACCCTCCAACAGTGGCATACACCAAGTCTTGATGAGGTTTCAACTTGGCAAGGGTATCATCTGAAAGCTGAGCCACAACCTCAGAGTGACTTAGTTCTTCTGAGTCATATTGCACCTTCTCCTTCACGGAGTCGTCCTTGTCAAAGGACTCACATGCATCTTCGAAATCGGCGATTTTATCAGTGAGTGAACAGACCAACCCTTGCTGCGGGTCAAATTTTCGATTATGGCATTGCCGGCAAAACACTAAATGTTCTTCTCTAGTCATTTTGGTAGATTATAAAAAATTACAAATTGAGTTGCGAGTGTATATCAAAAAATCCCACGTAATGTAATAAAATCTCTTTGCTTAGTCAAGGCAGAGTAGTTTGGCGCCGTCAGCACCAAATTCTGGTGTTTTCCAAAAGAGAGTGATCTTTTCCTACAAGGATCCTCGTATATAGCCCAAGTCCAACTAAATCAATCATGCTAATACAAAAAACAGAAACACTGAAGTGGCGAGAGGTCTATAGTCTGGCCGCTCTGAATGCGGCAGTAGTCATCAGCTGGATAGCCTATCATGAGTATCAGCCCATACTGATGGAAAAAATCCAAATCACGCATTTACTGGATTTCCTGGTTGTTTCCAAGGCAATAGTGCTCATAGTCATACCACCATTTGCCGGATGGCTTTCCGATTATATCTTGAGAGTAAACGGAAAGTACTTGATCGTATTTACTGTAGGGATCGGAGCTACAGCCATGATATTTATGGTCGTAGCTACCCTGGCCAGCACGCATCATCTCATGGATGTCAAATCTATTCTTCCTTTCATGATTGTGCTTTGGCTCATCTCCATGAATCTATTCATCAGTCCGGCCAACTCCATGATTGAGGCTTTTGCACCTGCTCAAAAACTACCGATCGTTATTGGCTTTTTGTTCTTGATCACAGAGTTACTTTATGCGTTGGAGCCTGTCATTGTCAGTTTGGTCAGCTTCTTTGGTGATACGCTTACCTTTATAGTAGGAGGAGTACTCATTGGTACTGCTGGCTTTATCTTTCATCGCGTATCTTCCGATGAGGTCCTCCAAAGAAAACAGGAATTACTGACTCATGAACGTCAAGGAAGACAGTCTGTTCTTTCTTATCTAGCCATTCTCATGATGGGCCTACACCTTGGCTTTGGCAAGGGGTTTCTGGTTGAGTTTTTACCGGAGTATTTTGCAGAACAATTCCCTGCTATAGGACAGCATGGAGATACCATTTCGTTTATCTTGTTAGGTCTCTCAGCTATACTAGGATTTAGCATTAGCGGTTGGGTTGCTAAGAAAAAACTATTGCACATCATTGCAGCGAGCTATGCGATCCTTGTGGTGGGCATCCTTGTTTTGGTTTTCTCGAATACGCCTGTTATTCTTATTGTAGCTAGTGTGATCATCGCTGTTTCTTTCACGTTTATCAATATCAGCGGATTACCATTTGCTATTCAGCACCTCTCTGTTAGGCACATCACCTACGGAATAGGCATCTACATCGGAGCTTCAGAGATCTTCACTGGCATACTAGAGTACATCTATCGATAGGTTTTTAAATCCACAGTACATAGCGTATCTTTCGCCATATACATCAAGGAAATTTGGCAATAAGAGACCAAGAGAGGAATAAGAAGCTTGATGAGCTAAAATCACGCGAGGAAATGCTAAGCAAAGCCATTGAATTGGCGGGGCTAGGCATCTGGCAATACGATATACCGCAAGACCGGGTTTCATGGTCGCCGGAAGTCTACAAGATTTACGGCATGGATCCTACAGGAGAAGCCCCGAAGATCCAGGATATATTTTACCATGCTGATCCTCAAGAAAAAGCGCATGTAGAACAAGTAATCCAGGAGGCTATTAAGACTGGCGATCCATATGATATGGATTGCTCCATCATCACCAAAAGTGGACAGATAAAGTATGTCAACGCAAAAGGTCGGGCCTATTTTGACGAGAGTGGTATTCCCAAGTATCTATTTGGAACCATCTCTGATATCTCTAAGAGAAAAGAAAAGGAACAAGAGCTTCGATTCTCCGACTTTACCATTGAGAGTATTTCGGACGGAATATATTGGATTGACCAGGATGCCAAATTCTTTCGAGTCAATCAAGGAGCCACTCAGCTTTTAGGATACAAAAAAGAAGAACTTAGAGGCTTGTCGGGAAAGGACATCAACCCTGACTTCACCAAGGCTATGTCTCAGGAGTATTGGAAAAAGACCCGAGAAAAGGGAGCCTTTACGTTCGAGACGTCTCATCGCAAAAAAGACGGATCCGCCATCCCTGTCGAGATCACTAACAATATTATGATTTTCGATAATCAGGAGTTCAGGGTTTCCATTGTTCGAGACATTACTGAAAGGAAAAAAAGAGAGCAAGAGATACTTAACGCATTAGAAGAGGTCGAAAGACTAAAAAATCGTTTACAAGAAGAAAACATTTATCTGCGTGAGGAAATCAAGTTGGATGTCAGCTTTAGCCAGATCATTACCAATAGTGATAACTTCAGGAAAGTACTCAAACAAGTAGAGCAAGTAGCTGCGACTGAAGCTACTGTCCTGATAACTGGAGAATCGGGAACAGGTAAAGAGCTGCTAGCCAGAGCTATTCATCATCTCAGTACCAGAAACGATAGACCGCTTATTAGAATCAATTGTGCTGCTTTGCCAGAAAACTTGATTGAAAGCGAACTATTCGGGCATGAGAAAGGGGCATTTACAGGGGCGCTACAAAAGCGAATAGGTCGATTTGAATTGGCCGATGGAGCTACGCTTTTTCTCGATGAAATCGGGGAGCTACCACTTGAGCTGCAGGCCAAGCTCTTACGGGTACTACAAGAGGGCGAATTTGAGCGACTTGGAGGATCCCAAACCATCAAGACAGATGCCAGGATCATCGCCGCAACCAACAGAGACATTGAATTGGCAGTTGAAACAGGCACTTTCCGCGAAGACCTATACTATCGGTTAAACGTATTTCCTATCGAAAGCATACCACTCAGGCAGCGAAAATCAGATATACCAGCCTTGGTGAAGCATTTCATTGATAAATACGCCAGCAAGTCAGGTAAGATAATACAAAGCATCTCACGAAAGGCCATGGATGCTTTAGTAGCCTACTCCTGGCCTGGTAATATTCGTGAATTAGAAAACCTAATCGAAAGAGCAGTCATTATTACCGCAGGCGAAGTCATCGAATTTGGAACCTGGTTGCCTAAAAAAGCTCCTTCCAAAGTCAAGACTTTTACCTTAGAGGAAATCGAAAAGGCGCATATCAAAGAGGCACTAAAGCTAACCAATGGTAAGATCAGCGGGAAAGATGGAGCCGCTTCTATATTGGGTATAAATCCTCACACGCTTTATTCTAGATTAAAAAAGTACGACATGCTCCCCAAGAAGCAGTTTTGATTTAGTACTCCATTCCAACATAAATCAAAGCGATATCTTTATTGATATTTCCTTTTTTTTTGATATTTCCAAAAAAATCATTCTTTCTCAATTGAGCAGTTCTCATATTAGAAAATATATAAAATACTGTAAATCAAATCATTATATTATTTTCTCGTACAAAAATTAGTTGCTGGCACGGGATTATACAAGGCTTATACCAAAGTATAAAAGCCAATGTCAGAAATACAGCAACCGCAAAACGAGAAACACCTGCTTCAGTCCATCAAGGCAAAAGAAGAATCCGCATTCAACCACCTTTATGAAAACTACTCCTCGGCGATCTACGGCGTGATCATCCGCATCGTACCAGAGCAAGAGCTTGCTGAGGAGGTCTTGCAAGACACTTTTCTAAAAATCTGGAATAAAGTCGATCAATACCAAGCTGGAAAGGGCCGACTCTACACCTGGATGTACAACATAGCACGGAATCTGGCCATTGACAAAGTTCGCTCCAAGGAGTACAACCAAATGGCGGTCACCGATATCCTGGATTACGGCTTTCAGACAAACAATAGAAAAAATGAACCCTTCGAAACAATGAATCTTTTCAGTAACGAACTATTAAGCTACCTGACACCTGCTCAGTCACTGGTGATGAATCTGATGTATTTCAAAGGATACACCAGCGAAGATGTAGCTAAGGAGTATGACATACCACAAGGTACGGTCAAGTCAAGAGTGCGAGCGGCGCTCAAAACGCTTCGAGATGTTTACGGTGTCACAGCAAACTAATCTTTTTCAAAAATGAGCAACGTATATAAATCCAATCTATGAAACCATCCGATATCCACGAATACATAGAGTCTGGCATTCTGGAAGAATTTGCCATGGGTCTACTATCGCCAGAAGAGGCTCAATCCGTTCAAAAAATAGCTAAAAGATACCCTGAAGTACAAAAGGAGATTGGCTTGATTCAGCAGACACTAAACATACTGCACCAACAATCTGCGGTAACGCCACGCGCTCATTTAAGCGATCTGATCAAGTCCAAACTCATCACTTCTGGATCAAGGGCCCTCGATAGTCATCAAACAAAAAACTGGATAGACAGATATTTGATGATAGCGGCGTCTTTCACAACCTTAGTAGCAGTACTTACCTCTATTTTTCTGTATAAGCAACTCTCAGTCGCTCAAGATAATATCACCAATCTGAATCAAGAGAAGCAGGAAATTTCCAGGTACTACACCTCACTGACTACCAGGCTGCAAGGAGAGCTCCGGACCGTCAACGACATCCAATTCCGACAGACGAGATTGACTGGTCTTCCACAACACTCATCGGCTTATGTATTTCTGTATGTGAGCGAGCAGGAAATTTATCTATTCAATTCCAATCTACCCGTCCCACCCCCAGGTAAGCAATACCAACTATGGGGTTTGGTAGATGGTAGGCCCCTAAATGCCGGGCTTTTGACATCAAAACCTGATCAGGTTTCCTTGTTAAAAATGATCGCTATCCGCAATGCCTCAGCCTATGCTATTACACTTGAGCCCCTGGGAGGGAGCGCCACTCCTACCTTAGATCAAATGATAGTGTATGGTCAAAATATAGAAATATGAAGATTTTTTATGATAAAAAAACCAGGCAATAATCTTTCCTCGCCACTATCACCGTATCTGATCTCGATAATTAAATAATCATTAAAATGAAAAAACTCATACTAGGTACTGCTCTCATCGCCGCAGCAGCTACCATAGCTATTTTTGCGGCGGACCACATTGATGCTCCTGCTGTAGGCACACTCGACGACGGTAGTAGTGTCGATGATATTACTGATTTCTATGCATTCGAAAGCCCTGAAAACAGTGACAATTATGTTTTTGTAGCCAATGTCCTTGGACTCACAGCTCCTTCGGCAACGGGTAACGTAGCATTCGACGAAAATGTCATGTACGAATTCAATATTGACACGGACGGAGATAACATTGAAAACCAGGTCATTCAAGTCATATTTCGTGATGGTAAAGTAATCTCCTTCGGGCCGACAGCTCCTACTCAAACTGGGTTAGCAA
>JAHCMJ010000088.1 GCA_019192485.1 Cyclobacteriaceae bacterium HetDA_MAG_MS6
GATACCTCAGGCACACCTGCTGTCTCATCTGGGGATGCCGGAGGTGGAGGCTCTTCAACAGATGTGACAATCCTTGATGCAGATGGTACCTTTGTTTCTTCTACTGTATTCCAGATCACCTTTACTGTTGATGGAGATTACAATGATTTAGATAGAATAACCATTGCCAACCTCGGCTTTGTGACGACAGGCTCTACCGCCTTTGGAGCGGCCCAGGATATTACCAGGGTAGGAGGTTCCGCTGATCTGTTTGGTATTGCGGAAGCGGATAATCCTGTTTTCGGAGGTGTCACAAGTGTAAGCAAACCTACAGCTCCCAACCTCAACACTAATGAGTTCAGAATCGAAGTAGGAGGAGCATTCCCCACTTTCGGGGCAACTTCAAGTGTACCTAACTCACCCACAAATTTCACGTGGTATTACCTGGATCAATCGACAGTAGCCTTTACAGATAATGGCGTTAATAACTCGACGCCCTCTGTTACCGATTTAAATGGAACAGGTGGAGCTCAATTCCTGAATACGGAAGCTGGTGTCTTTACAGTGTATGTGACGGAGACCGACGCGAATGGTTGTGAGAGTGATTTTAGTGCGCCGGTACATATTGGTGTATTGAATTTTGCTAACAGTCGGGGTACCAATTCCTATTTTGATGATGACCTTACAGGTACTACCATTACTGCCAGCAAACCAGCTTCGGGATATAGTGCATCATTTGCTGGAAATGGATTGACTAATATAGATGTAGCTTCTTCTCCAGCTACGGTAGATTTTATTCCTAGTATTGCCGGGACAACAGGTAGTCCTCACAGTGTATCATATACATTGACAAGGGATGCTGATGGTGTCGATGTCTCTTATGCAGAAGCATTTACTGTAAGTGCTTCCGGTGCAGCTTCCTTCACCAGCGCTCCTCAATCACAATACTGTTTCGGTGATGTTGATTCTGATATTGATGTTATCAGTTCGGCGAATCCGTTTTTTAGATTGGCTATATTAGATAAAGGGAATAGTAACATTGAAACTGGATTTGGAACGGCATTGAATCCCCCTGCTGGCTGGTCAGATCCTACTGATCCTGGACCTGGCACCATTATCGCTGACTTGACCCTGGCTGGATGGGAAATAGATGCAGGACAGTTGGCAGCGGGTGAATATCGTTTGGTTAGGTTCGTTGTACCTTCTGGTACGGCAGATGGTGAGACTGACAAAGTTCAGGACGGTTTTTTCGATTTTACAGTATTCGATCTACCAACAGTTGATATTGATACAATAGTGAATGACTACTATTGTGAAGATGATGACGACATTAACCCACTTCAGGTAGTGGTTGAAGGTGTTACAGTGGATGTAACTAATGGCTACACGATTGTTTGGGATTATGATAATGATGGAGACTTTACTGATATCGGATCGGGTGCTTACTCAGTGGCCATTGACGATACAGGTGATGAAATATTAAGACCTACAGATCCCTTAAGAACTGCTGGTGTACCTGGTGGTGTTGTTACATCACTTATTTACCCTCAAGGTGATTATCAAATCATTTATACTTCTACTCCTCAGGGAGCGGCGAATTGTACTGATGCAGATACAGCAATATTTGAAATCTTATCCAAGCCATCACAGGCTGTACTTGATCTGACATCAGTATCTTCAAACGAAGCAGAAAGTGGCACAGGTAATTATGTGATAGAATACACGGGCGAAAGCGGATTAGTTATTCAAAACCTGACTGCAATTGTGGATGCTGGAAATGCCGATCAGGCATTTAGATGGTACAATGATATAGCCGGAACTTCTTTGATCTCCACCAATACGTCGGGAACTAAAACTGAAACACTAGATGCTTTTACGGAGCTGTTTGGAGGGATTAGTACCACCTCAAGGACTACTCAGGATGTCTTTTTGGCTGAATTAGATCATGTAGATATTAACAGTTCCGGGTTTGAAGGTTGTCGCTCAGACATCGGTACAATTAACATTGAAGTCTATGCTATTCCTAATGCTCCTGAAGTTAATGCCGGACTTATTACGGCAAATGCTACCAATGAAAATAACCTAGGTAATTTTAGTGTGCCTTCAAGCGCAACAGGCGTAGCTTCATCTGGATATGTTTACGAATATTGTGTAGCATCAGGTGCTTCTGCTACGCTGGCGGATGTCGTTGAGACACTAGGACTTAGTGCGGAGCAAAGTGGTGAGTCATATTATGTGTTGTTTGATAGTGATACTGTCACTGAGTTGGCGGCTTTTACGGATCAAACCATTACTGAAGCGGAGCTGACAACTATTTTGTCATTCACACCTAACGCAAGCGCTGGTGCAATCGACTTCTTCGTTTCGCGCGTAGATTTCGATCCTGAACCAGACGAAGTTGGCGCTTCGGATACGGATTTAGGATCATCGACAAATTCTGCCGCTGAGCCATACGCAGGATGCGAAAGCGATCTTAGGAATTTCAGAATACAAGTTTTTGATATACCTGATGCACCAAATCCAAGTGACTTTGACAATGGCGACGCCAATAACAATGGCGGAGTAGTAGAATATTATCTCTGTCGAAATAATGACCTTGGTACTATACAAGCTCCAAATCAAGCAGACGCAAGTTCCTCTTATGTTTGGTACGAAAGTGATGGAACAACACCTATAGGTGCTTCGGCATTTAACGACAGGAGCATAACGGCAACAGAGCTTGGCTTTGATAACACCGTCACTATCCAAACTACATACACATACTTCGTTTCGCAGGTAACCAACACCAATGAATCCTCTGGGTTTGAAGGTTGTGAAAGTGCTCAGACACAAATTGATATTATTGTTTATCCGGATCCCGTGCCGCCAGAATTTGTCAATCCGGACACTACCAACATTTTGGTGAATGCCGCTGATATGGAATTCATTGAAGCCGCATATTGTCAAGGGTCCAATGACCTGGAAGTAGCGTCTTTTGCCATGACTGCGTCTGCGAATTCTGAGATAAGAGTATATGAGGCCGATGTTGATAGTGCGATCACAAGGATCAATCCGATTGCATTTATAGATGGTACCTCAGGTTCAGCTTCAGTGACAGCAGAAGATTTGAAAATCACAGCGGCTGACCCTGGTACTTATTACTTCTTAGTGTCCCAAGTGAATGACATTACTCCAAATGGATCAACATTTGAAGGTTGTGAGACTTTGGAGACGGATATGGCGTTTATGACAGTTTATGTATATGAGGTGCCATCTGAACCTAACACAACATCATTTGACGAAGATTTTTGTGAGGATGTTTTTGATGGAGCTGGAGGTATCACTGTTGAGGGTGAAGGTAATCCCGGGGAGATTTTTAGGTGGTATGCAGATACTAACAATGACAATGTTCCGGATTCTCCTAGTTCACCAGTTTTTACAGGAAGTTTTGCGACTTCTGCAGATCTAGGTCTAGCAGGTAACCTAGGAACAGGCTCATACCAGTTTCTGGTCTCGCAAACTCAAAGCATAGGTGATGGAGTGGCAACTTTTGAAGGATGCGAAAGTGAATATCTGACCATAACAATATTTGAAGTTCCCCAGTACCTACTGCGACTGATCCCGATCCGTTTTGTGATGATGGTACGCAGTCCGCAGTAAGCGTAACCGCCTCTGGAAGTGTTGTTGGTGCTACTTACAGCTTTTACAATGAAAACCTTGATTTTATTACATCAGTAACAGCCGGAGCTGGGAGTCTGACCGCTAACTATAATACGGGTATTACCACGATCGACGCGGTGAGTGATATTGACACGATTATCTACGTATCCCAAACAACTAATGATGACATCATTGGTTTTGCTGGTTGTGAAAGTGCTTTAACGCCTATAACCATTACCATTTTCCCTGAACCAAATAGACCGCTGAGTACCGGTAACTTCATTAGTGCCACTAAGGATCAATATGAGTTTTGTGAGGCCGAAGATATTACCGGACAAACGTTGGATATCTCATCACCAGACGCAAATGCAGTTTACCGATGGTATTCGGATGCTGGTCTTAGCGACCTCATAGCTACGGGTTCTAGTATAGATATGACCACTGTGAATGACAGAACTGCCGTGGATATTGACGCCAATATATCAGTAGTGGCCGCAACATCTATCTTCGTCACCCAGACCACGGAGACAGCCAGCTCGACGGGATCTTTTACCGGTTGCGAAAGTCTAGCTCAGGAGGTAGAAATATCGGTGAATCCATTACCTACTTTAGCTTTCACAGGGCTAAGTTCAGAGTACTGCTATGATGATGCTATGATTGATTTTGGGGGTACTTCCAATGGCGCTTCAATAGCAGGAGATGCAAATGCGACATTTACAATCACTTCGGGTGCTACTTCAGTGACTATTGACAATGGAGATGGTACGGCATCTTTCACACCAGCGGATCTAGCCATAGCTGTTGGGGAAACAAGAGAAGGCAATAGCAATACGCATACAATTACTTTTGACTACACCGATGGAAATGGTTGTAGCTTCTCAATAAGTACGGTGGTTACTATCAATCCTCAGCCCGAACTTGATATTACTATTGGAGGTTTAAGTATTGACGTGGCCAATGACAACAATGAATACTGCTTTGATGACGCTGCGGTTATTTTGCGGGCCGTAGCCAATGGCGGTAATGTGAGCAGTGGCGTCACTTTCAGTGGAAATGGACTAAGCGGCTTTTCAGGTGGGCAGGTAACGTTTACTCCAAGTGCTGCGGCTCTGGCGGCCAGTGAAACAAGACTAGGAAATCAATCCATGCATATTATCACCCTTGATTACGAAGATCAAGTTACAAATTGTGTGAATACGATTACGGATACAATTTTTGTAAATCCTCATCCTGAGTTAGAGGTAGTTTTTGAAAATGCAGCCGGCGGTAATAATGCCGGAAGCGTTGTGGAGGGATCTAGCTTATGTTATGATGAAGGCAACTTTACAATAAGAGGAATAGCCGATGCTGTCAATGCAACTTCAGGTGTATTCACAGTAGTTAACAATGCATCGGGCTTGATTGATAACGGAGATGGAACAGCAACAATCAATACGAGCACCGCGTCCCAGGTGGCTCAAGGCAACAATCCGAATTCAAGAACAGGTATTGTTACCAACCATACGGTGAAGTATACTTATATAGATCCAACAACGGGATGCGCCAATTCCATTGATGTTTCTTTCGACATCGATCCGCAGCCATTGCTTGTACTCAATGCTAATTCAACATCAATTTGTGTGTCTGCAGACATGGGAATGGCCAATGAAATTATCATTTCAGCCGTGGCAGATGGAAATTTGGTGACTAGTGCCGGAGCTACCGATTACACCATAGATAGCGATGGACTGGTGGTTAATACAGGAGACGGGACTGCAACTATCAATACGTTGACAGCACACCTAGCTGCCGGAGGAACAGAAGTAGGTGGTAACCCAACAACGCACACAGTAAGTTTTAGCTTCTTAGATCCTGCTAGCGGTTGTGATAATACTTCTCAGATCGAGTTGACCATTAATCCGCTACCTGAAATAAGCTTTATTGGAGAAGATCTATTTAATGTAGCTGATGATAATATCCAGATATGCTATGGAGAGACAATCACTCTTATTGGCGTAACGGTCGACGGCACTACAGATGGGGCCCCTGCTAATGATGGTGATTTTGAAGGCCCTGGAGTAGGGGTAAGTAATGACGGTGTAGCCACTTTTAATTCTGAGGCAGCCAGAGCTGACGAGCCTTTCAGTCCGCAGTCTTCCTATGATGTCACATTTACATTTGATGATGCTAACGGTTGCGAGAATTCTATTACCAAAACTATTTTGGTGAATCCACTACCTGATGCTGATATTCAGGAAAGCGGTGGATGCTCTGGCGAGCCAGTCAACTTTGAAGCAATTGTTGCCAATGAAAGTGACTTGATAGGAGGGATTGTGTCATACACTTGGGATTTTGACACAAGAACCAGCGAAGGAGGAGTAGAAACGTTTCCTATCAATACTGTTACCCACACATACGAGCTAAACGTGAACCAAAGCTTTGATATTTTTCCGGTTACCGTTGAGGTGGAAACAGGTACTGGCTGTACCTATATATTCGGAGATCCTACGGTCAATGTAACCAAATCTGTCAATGTAGGATCATCGCCCAGGGCAGAGTTTACCTGGCAAGGAACTGTTGTTGGTGATACCCTCGTGATAAGTGGAAGGGATGCTATTGGGCTACCTACCAATACTCTGGATACTGTGTCATTTACTTTGGAAAACATAGTCACGAATCAAGAAGTGTTTAGCGGTGAACTCGATATAACCAGCCAGGTTGGAGTTGTCTTCACCGATCAGTTCAATTTTATTCCTCAAGACCCGGGAGACTATTTGGGTACATTCTCTGTTAGCTCGACTAATGACTGCGTTACTTCACAGGAGAGGATTATTACGATATCTCCAAGAATAATGGTGAATGAAGGTGATACATATTCCGAAGACTTCGATGATCCTACAGGTTGGGTGATTGAGACGGTTGACTACTCAGATTTTGATTTTGGACCTAATGGATTGCCTACGGGCGAATCGTTCTATGATTCGGCAGGAATTACGCCAAGTTGGGTTTTTGGCACTCCGACAGCAACCTTTGGTGCTTCTCCTATAGATGGTGGTGCTGCTGTATTTACTAATAATGCAGCAACTGGTAAATTCTATCTGGAAAGTGAAGCGACTTGGGTATACTCTCCTGTTTTTGATTTGAGCAATCTGCCAAGACCGATGCTAGAGTTTGAATATGTAAATGATTTTGATGATAACAACGATGGTGTAGTACTCCAGTATTCTACCGACAATGGTTCTAGTTGGGAGAATTTAGGAGCTGCTAGTTCTGAAGATGGCTTAGGTTCGGGTGACAATTGGTATAACTCTTCGGTGATCCAAGGCCAGCTAAGTGATGAATTGGTTAATAACCAATCTAACGGCTGGGCCGGACAAAATGGAGAGTGGAAGGTAGCCAGACACCGGTTGGACTTGATTGGTAATCGAAGCAATGTCAGGTTTAGGTTCACTTTGGGTGCAAACGGTAGTGAACCTGGCGAGGATGCATTTGGTTTTGCTTTTGATAACTTCAGGATCAGGACGCGTAGCAAAGTAACTTTGGTGGAACAGTTTACTTCGCTTCTGGATGCAAGTGCTATGGAAGAAACCAAAACATTGATCCAAACTATTCTAGATGTGGATAGTGTCAATACTAGTGACGCTCTTCTGATCACTTATTTTACGGATTTTTTGAATACAAACCTGGACAATAGAGACCCATTAAATCAACTCAATTCACTTGATCCGGGAGCAAGAGTAGGTTTCTATGGCATTTCAAGTGTACCTCGAGCTGTTCTAGGTGGAGATCCTCGATTTACAGGAACTCCTTCCGGAGCAATAGCTGGAGGGGTAGGATGGTCTTTGAATGACTTCTCACGAGAGTCACTGAGTGATCCTAAGTTTGTAATAGATAATATTACAGTCGGAGGTGACCCTGATGAGTTAGATGTCAGCGCTACATTTACTGCTATCAGTGATATCCCAGAGGTGAACGAAGAGGGTAAGACTACTGAAGTGTCATTTTTCTATGCCATTATAGAAGAGCGTATCAGGCAGTCAGAGTTTGAGATTGTTGGTGCTTCAGCAGGAACAGCTCCGGTGCAGGCAGATACCGCGGCTCTCCGTAATGTAGTACGCAAGATTTTGCCAAACGGTACTGGATTTAATGAGGTTGGAGCTATAGATTCGGCCACTACCTTTACTCCTTCAGCTACATGGAAACTGAGTGATGTATTCGATCCCGATGAATTGGCGGTGATTGCTTTTGTGCAAGATGATAATACAGGGGAGATACTTCAGGCTGAGATTTTCAGAGATATTACTGGTAAAGACAACCAAGCACTTGGAGTAGAAAAGCTATTTGAGGCAGGAGAGCCATTTGCCGTCTACCCTAACCCTGGAAACAAGCACTTCTTCATCGAGCTTAATAACCCAACAGGCGAAGAGTTGAAATGGATTGTGCATGATCAATCAGGGAAGACAGTTTTGAATGGTCAGATTGATAGGTTTGAAAAAACTGTTAGAATTGATACCAGAGAAATTCCAAGCGGATTGTACTTCGTGCAGTTGCATAATGAAACCATTAAGTGGAGTCCGAAAAGGATAATGATTCTGCATCAATAAGCATTTTAGCATCAAAAAAATAAGAGGAGACATGTATTCATGCCTCCTCTTTACTTTTATAGGGATGATTATAAGTCCTATGAACCTTTCAAATGGTGTACGTGTTCACGAATTTGGTCAGCTCTCTTTGTGATGTGCTTAACGTATTTTTTTAATTCAGCCTCGATCAATATCACTTGACTATCATAAGATTCCATACCCAAGTCATTTCTTCTGTCTTTACTGTCATGCTCTAACTCTTTTTGTGCGGTACATTCACCATGGAGGAAATGAATGAATTTTTTCATGCTATATTCTTGCTCGAATTTTTCTATCTCCTTCAAAGTCTTTGATATCTCCTTATTGCTACTTCGTCTTGAAAGGGTTTTTAGGCGATCATACAATAAGGAGTCGTAGTGATGGATGTCATTTAATAATTGTATCGTTTCCTGGCGATAGCTCACATTTTTACAAAAACCAGACAGGCCTTCATAGGTTTTAAGTTTAACGGCTTCGGTATCCCACTTATAAGTGAGTTGGTCGATTTTTTCTGGTAGTGATGCCGGGTCTTCCTGTGCTGTCGCGGGAACAACATAGGCGGTGATTAACGTGATCAACAAAAGTTTTAGTTTCATATTTCCTGTTTTTACGATTTATACAAATAACGCTCCAAAACTCCAAATAATGGCGATTCAAGATATGTGAATGGGAATTAATTGCGGTGAATCGGAATAAATTAAGAGTGAATGAGAAACTTATTTTGAAAGAGTTAGTATTTTCTCTTTATTAAACTGTATTATTTCATTATATTTAAAGGATAATCAGTGGAAGACATAAATAATACCTCGCCGATGGATATAATAAAACGATTACTTTTCAGCCCTGACAAAAGCTCTAGAATGATACTCAAGTACGACAAATCGGAAAAACATTGGGTAGTAAGACAATCAGGCAGTGTACTATACCTCGGGACGAAAGAGCAATGTCAGAAGTTCATGGATTTTAATGGTGCCAAGTAGAATTGATTTTTTTTGATTTTGCTCGAATAATAACTTACTTTGATATTTAGAATCAATCTAGATAACTATAGTTAATTGCAGTCAGACGACAATACTAGTCCCTTCCTTAAAGATCGATGGGGTGTCATCGATGAGTGTATCCTCAAAAAATGCTGTAAAAAGTATAAGAAGGCTGCTCAAAAGCAATGTAAGAAATGTCCTAAGCGCTAGTCGATTAAGGAACGGGTTTTTCCTTCTTCACACCCGGCTCTAAGTAAGTGAGTTCTTCACGTCAAATTGTGACTGTTTCTACCAGACATACCTTTGATCTTACGAAATCTATTTTAATTTTCTGGTTGAATAGGAGATAGAAATGTCAGATAAGTACTGGGTTGGGGTTTTGTTTTGGATGGTGGTGTTGCCGTGCTTGGCTCAGGGAGAGTTTGAGGATGTAAGCAAATCAAAGGAGGAGTATATCAAGGAAAACCATTTGGAAGATATCGAGGAGATTGTGCATCAGTTTGCCGGATCCAGGTTGTTTCTTGAATTTTTGCTTAGTAAAGGACACGATGTGGATCCGAATGTGACCAAAATCCGGCGAAAGGATGTCAGAGTAGGCGAGGATATCGATATCCATGTTGAGCATTTTTCCGAACATCAAAATTTTAGTATGCTATTGATCCCGGTAGATGTGTACAGTATGGCTATCTACGATACATTGCTCTTTTCAGTTTTAGAGGTCAGCAATGCCTGGGTCGAAGAGCAGTTTTACCATAATGATGTTGAGAATGATTCTGTGAAATCTGCGCTATTGTCACGAGAAAATCATGATTTACTTTCTCGGCATATGTTGAAGCAAGCCTTAAAAAATAGCAAGGGTGATATGACCGAAGTGCGAGTTTCATTGCATGAGACCTATATATCCACAAATAGTATTTACCTACATGTATCGGAGCTTGACAAAGAAGAGAAGAAAACGCTTAGAAATTCATGGAGTCTCATGAAAAAGGCTTTTAGTCATAGCATTGAGTTGAATGTAGAAATGAATATGTACATTTTTGGTCAGGACGATATGCAAGTTTCTTATTATGAAGGTGACGAGAAAAAGATCGTTCGCATAACACCATCCAATATCTTCAAGAGGCATCATTTTGCTGAATGAGTGATCTGCTGAGACGGATTCTGGCGTGTGACATTTGTAAGTTGCATCTACCTGCAGGGCCGAGACCTATAGTTCAGTTTAGTAAGCTCTCAAGAATCTTGATTATTGGTCAGGCACCAGGTAAGAGGGTACACGAATCCGGTGTCCCTTGGGATGATCCGAGCGGAAAGAGACTGCGTGCTTGGTTGCAAGTAAACGAATCCCTATTTTATGATAAAAATCAGATAGCATTAGTACCTATGGGATTTTGTTATCCTGGCAAGGGGAAATCCGGAGATCTACCACCGAGAACGGAATGTTATACCACCTGGCATAATGAACTTGTCAGTAGCTTAGAACATGTTCAGTTGACATTGCTCATCGGACAATATGCACAAGAGGCTTATTTAGATAACACCGATAGCAATACGCTCACTGAGACTGTTCGTAACTTTAGGAATTATCTCCCTGCTAAAATACCACTGCCACATCCAAGTCCCAGAAACAATATATGGCTTAAGAAAAACCCTTGGTTTGAAAAAGAGCTTTTACCGGAATTGAGAGCTAGGGTAAAATCTTCTCTTTCCTTTTAATGGTATCAAGGAAATTTGGGAAACTTTTGAAAATCCGGATCTCGTTTTTCTAAAAAAGCGGTTTTACCCTCCTGTGCTTCTTCCATCAGATAGTACATGAGTGTCGCATCGCCAGCCATTTCCATCAACCCTCTTTGTCCGTCTAGTTCAGCGTTTAGACCACGCTTGATCATGCGTAGCGCCATTGGACTGCGCTTCAGCATGATTCTGCACCATTCCACAACTGTTTCTTCTAATTTTTCTAAGGGCACTACTTTATTCACCATACCCATGTTCTCAGCTTCCACCGCATTGTATTGCTGACAAAGAAACCATATCTCCCTAGCCTTTTTCTGACCTACATGTCTTGCCAGATATGAGGAGCCAAAACCTGCGTCAAAGCTTCCAACCTTGGGTCCGGTCTGACCAAAAATGGCATTTTCTGATGCAATGGTTAGATCACACACTACATGAAGCACATGCCCACCTCCAATGGCGTATCCATTTACCGCCGCCAAAACAGGTTTTGGGATCTCTCGGATTCGTTTGTGCAAATCAAGCACATTGAGCCGAGGCACACCATCTTCTCCGACATAGCCACCAATACCTTTTACATTTTGATCTCCACCAGAGCAAAAAGCTTTGTCTCCTTCTCCAGTGAGTACCACTACACCGACATCCTGCCTTTCCCTAGCAATATCCATCGCATCGATCATCTCGATATTGGTCTCAGGACGAAATGCATTATAAACCTTAGGTCTGTTGATAGTGATCCTGGCTATTCCTTCAAAAAAATCAAATTTTATGTCGTCATACTCCTTGATGGATGTCCAGTCAAATTTGCTTGTCATTTACTTGTTGTTTGATATAGTTAAAAACAGATTGATCCGTATGCTGGTCGGTTTGAATTTCTAATAGTTTAGGTTTTTCAGATTGCTCGAAAAATGAATTCAAAGCTAACTCCAAGGTCGTGTGATCTGTACAATTTGTATAGAAAAAACCTGAATCCTCCGCGGTAAGTTTTAAGTCTTTAAAATGAGGTGTTGTAAAATGCAATTCCAACTCCGATTTAGGGAGATTTGCAGGACCTGGGATCAAATTGAATATGCCACCTCCAAAATTGTTAAAAACGATTACACGAAGGTTTGCGGGCATATAGCGATGAAAGAAGGCATTTCGATCATACAAAAAGCTAAGATCACCTGATATGAGAAGTGTCAAACGATCTGTACTGATCGCATGACCAACTGCAGTAGAGTTTGAGCCATCAATACCGCTGGTTCCTCGATTTGCGAAAAACCTGATACTCTCCTTTTCGGAACCTAGAATGTTCACATACCTAACCGGCATGCTATTGGCCAGGTGAGCGTCGATGTCATCAGGGAGAACCTTCATCACCTGTGACATAGCTACAAATTCACCAAAAGGTTGTGCCTTTAAGCTTTCGGTAAGGCTGACACCTGTTGCGTCGCTCAGCTTTTGCCATTGCTGTTTATAATCAGAATTAAAGCCTTCTGCTTTGGCTAGCAAAGGAATGAATTCCAAGAAGTCGATCGGAATAACTGTTGGTAAGCTTTGATAGGGGTCGGTATATACATGAGCTGGATCGAAGTGTATTTGCTCCGCTTTTGAAATACGAAGGAACTTTTTTAAATGTTTAGATACTGTTGACTTGCCAGTAGTCAGAATAAGGTCCGGACTCAACTCTTGCCAATTCTCCTGATTTGCAAGAAATAGGTCGTGATGACTTACTGCTCCTTGAATACCATTTATATTGCTGACGATATCGCCAACAACCACTAGGTGCTTCGACGCTATGATCTGGGCTAATGCTTTTTTTACGGCAATCGAGGCATGTTGCTGCCCCATAACCAGGAGGCATTTCTTACTCCTCGATAGTTTTTGAAGAAGAAGTTGCTGCGTATCTGCGGTGATTATACTGTCGGTTTTAGAGGGAAACGGGCCTTTAATGTTTTTAGTGAACTTCAGATCCTGATCTTTTTCGGGATAGAAAGGCTCTCGAAAAGGAATATTGATATGGACAGGTCCATTTCTACCACTAGTTGCCAACCCAATCGCTTCGATTAATTTTCTGGAATACTCCCAGCGCGCGTCAGCGTGTGAAAGGTCGCACGGGAGCTGACAGGAATGCTTCACATGCTTCGCTAAGACGTCTTGCTGATTGATGGTTTGTCCGTCTCTTTGACCTATCCATTCAGGAGGGCGATCTGCCGAAAGCACAATAAGTGGTATTTCCTGAAAATAGGCTTCTGCGATCGCTGGCAGATAGTTGAGAACCGCGGATCCAGATGTGCAACAAAGTACAACCGGTCTATTGGTATGCTGGGCTATACCAAGTGCTACGAATGCGGCCGAGCGCTCATCCAATATGACATATGTCGTAATGTTTTGGTTTCGAGAGAAGCTAATGCTCAATGGGGCATTTCGAGATCCTGGAGAAAATACAGCTACTTCAACCCCTAATTGGTGGCATATGACAGAGGTATCAAATACGACTTGATCGATCAATGGAATATGATACTTTTGAGTGTCTGCATTTTAAGCTCCGTTTCACGGAATTCTTTCTCTGGGTCAGAATCCTGTGTAATGCCTGCGCCCGCATAAAACCTACCTGTGTTGCCCATGATTTGCATGCACCTTAGATTGACAAAAAGGTGAGTCTGATCCTCTATCGACACTGGCCCTAGAAATCCAGTGAAGTACTCTCGGTTGATATTCTCGTAATTCTTGAGAAAGTTCTTCGCCTTTTCAAGAGGCATACCACAAACCGCAGAAGTGGGGTGGAGGAGGTCTAACAACACTTTTCCAAGCTCCGGCATATTGATCTGAGATAGGTCCACCTCATAGGTCGTTTTCAAGTGGGCCAGATGACCGGCTTGCACTGTGTGCGGTCCCTTTTCATTAAACTCACGAAGCCTTATTTTCTTGAAACAGTTAATGATGTAGCGACTCACCATAGCTTGTTCTTCAATCTCTTTCTGTGTCCAGGCTACGTCATTTAAACTTTGACCTACCTCAAGTTTTTGTGTACCTGCTAACGAATTTGTAACCAGTTTTTCGCTATCTGTTTCTAGCAGGACTTCAGGTGTGGCACCCAGCCATGTTCCTCCTTCTGGTAGATAGGCTAAATATACCATTGCATTTGGAAATTGTGCACAAGCTCTTTCAAAAGCTGACACCGCATCAAATCCTTCTGGCAGAGTTTTGTCCTCATACCTGGACAGAACCACCTTATCAAGTTCTTCTTTCGTTATCTCGTCTATGGCATGCTGCACCTGATCCAAAAAATTGCTTTCCGAAACGGAAGAAGGGGGAGGTGTGGACTGAAGACTGCTTTCTTTTTGGTGAAGGTAGTTTTCAAATTGCTCTATCTCAATGCTATTGAGTACTGGACTGACCTTGGTCGTGTACTCTGATGTGTTCCACTTGAGCAGAATATCCCCTTTGATGATCAAAGGAGCTACTGGATGATGATCTTCAAACTTGTTGAAGAAGAAACCATTTTGAACAGAATCAATATCCTTCTCGGCTTCCGAGCCTGGTCGCAAATCCGTGATCAAATATTTGACGTCCTGATGAGGAAGTTTCCAACAAACAGCCGGAAAGACATTTCCAAGAAGCCTGGACATGAGTTGCGCCGGATGCTGCAGATATTGGCTAATGGTTGATCTGGATTCGTTCAAATTCATTTTTTCAGGTCGAGGACTGCCATTGTAATTCTGCTCACGCAGACCAGGCTATCTGCCTCATTTTTGATTTTGACTTCCCAAACGTGTGTTTTGGACCCAATATGCAAAGGTTTGGCGGTACCATATACAAACCCTGTTTTCACTGATTTGATATGATTAGCATTGATTTCCAGACCCACGGCATATTGTTTTTTAGCATCAAGTACTAAGCTGGCTGCACCACTACCCAGTGTCTCAGCTAGTACTACCGACGCTCCTCCGTGCAACAAGCCCAAAGGTTGTTTTGTTCTATGATCTACTGGCATTTTAGCTTTTAGGTAGTCCTTTCCCAGTTCAATGAACTCTATCCCTAGGTGAGATACCATACTTCCATCGCTAAAGTCATTTAACGCCTTAAAACTCAATCCTTCAGGAAACATAGTAGATAGGTTAACTTTACCGACAAACATAACTAATGGTTTCCAAAACGATAAAGTCAGATCGGTATCTTCACCTCAGATTTCCCAATTCTGCCGAGTCGTGTCCGACCATCTTAACCTTATTAAAATAGCAAACAGGGATGACATTAAAGAAGATCTACATCGTACGACACGGTGAGACGGATTACAATAAGAGAAACATGGTTCAGGGTAGAGGAATTGATGCCTCATTGAACGAAACTGGGCGACAACAAGCGGAGTCTTTCTACCAGGCATACAAGAATACTTCTTTTGACAAGCTGTACATATCTATGCTGAAAAGAACGAATGAGTCCATGGCTGGATTTATTCGAGACGGTCTTCCTTTTGAAAGAATGGCAGGATTTGATGAGATCAGTTGGGGCAATCAAGAGGGAGTTCCGTTCTCTGAAGAGTCCCATACGCTCTATCAGGAGACCACAAAAAGATGGCAAGCTGGAGACCTTACAGCAAATGTGGGTGGAGGTGAAAATCCTGTGCAGGTGATGGAAAGACAAAAACAGGCCATGGATATTGTGCTATCCAGATCAGCAGAAAAACAAATTTTGATATGTATGC
>JAHCMJ010000089.1 GCA_019192485.1 Cyclobacteriaceae bacterium HetDA_MAG_MS6
CGTAAAATGGATAAGGTGGTTAAGAAATCCATTGATATCATCAAGCAACAAAAGGGAGAGATCAAAGTAAAAGATCTAAACATCATGGTGGGTGTTTGCAAGTCTACCTTAGAACAAAAGTTCAACCGGGAAATAGGATTGTCTCCTAAGGAATATTGCAAAATTGAAAAACTTAATCACTTCTTATCAAACTATAAGCTCAATAAAGAAATGTCATTGACACAATTGACCTTTAAGTGTGGGTACTATGATCAGTCTCACTTAATCAAGGACTTCCGATATTTTGTTGATTTAAGCCCTAAAAAGTTTCTAAAAGACGTCAATAACATACTGTTATAGGAGGTACGACTTTTTTGAAAAACACTAAAAAAAACCTCCCGGAGTACGGGAGGTTTTGGCTATAGACTTTGCTGCTGTTATAAAGGGTTCTGTTGAAGTTCGTCGTTAGCATTGATTTCGTCCTCGGGGAAAACAAACTGCCATCTGATATCCCCGACCGGCACTGTAAACACTCCCGCCGTCAAAGCAGCATCGTGATTACTAACACCTTCAGATCTGTCAAGAGCGATATTGAGGCGTTTCAGATCAAGAAACCTGAATCCTTCTCCCCAGAGCTCCATGCGGCGATACAAGAGTATCTCATCAATTAGGGCTTGCCCTGTATTTGCCGACAGTACATAGCTTGCATCCCTATTACTATTCAACTCAAACAAGATGTTAGTTGCATCTGCCTGACCCAGGCGGGCTTTTGCTTCGGCCTCGATCAGGTACATTTCTGCCGCTCGCATATAGGGCACATCTCCTACACTGGATGAGGGACCTTCTGCCGTAAACTTCCTGCTTTGATAAGGCACACTGAGCGAACCCGATGTTGGTAGCTCCGACACCTCTAAGCCTGTTAGTGCAAAGTTAGCTTTGCGGATGTCTGTATCCGGCATTTGATCATACAATACACTATTAATTGCCTTAGGATTTGTCCGAATATTGGTAGAACTAAAGTTGTGAGACACAAAAGCAAAAAACGAGGCAAAAAAGGTCTGCTGATCACTAATTTGCAAACTTCCCCATAACCATTCAGGATTACTCACATCATTGAAGCCGTCTTCATACTCGTCATTGGACATCAAAGTATAATCCGCTCTGGCTAAGATAGCAAAATCTGCCGCTGTTTGCCATCTTCCCTGGGTTAGAGCCACACGAGCCTTTAAACCTTGGGCAACACCTAAGTTGAAATGGGATTTCTCCTCACGAGTTGGTGCTCCATCTAGCAATGTCATTGCTTCATCCAAATCAGTATTGATGCGGGTATATACTTCCTCCACAGTAGATCGCGGTAGACCCTCTTGAGTTGGTTCGAGCACTATTGGTACTCCCAACTGTGTGTTATTGCCAGCAGCATCATAACGCTCAGCAAACAACTGCACTAGCATGAAGTGTGCAAAAGCTCTATAGCATAGAGCCTGTCCTTTCAGCTCTACTTTATCAGATTCGGGACCATCAGCATCATCTACATTAAGTATGATGAGGTTGGCATTGGCAATGATCCGGTAATAAAACCTGTAGCTAAAAGCCGGAAGGCTAAAATTGACAGTTCTGTGATTTTGCCATCTGTAATGTGAATTGTACCATCCATTGCCCGTAGAGCTCATCACTAGATCCTCTCCGAGCATTCCCATAGTGATCATGATGCTTCCATGACCTCCGCTATCCTGTCTATCTGGTGGGTCCACCCTAGAAAACATCAACCTATGAATGCCATTGAGGGCCGCTCTGACGTTGTCGGTAGTCGTAAAAACTGATACTGTGGGTACTTGATCTGTTGGTGCTCTCTCCAAAAAGTCATCACCACAGGAAAAGAGGGTAACTGCTAATATTAGATATATATACAATACTTTCATCTTGATCTTTTTTTAAAAACCTACATTGAGTCCAACTGAAAATACTCGTGAGGGCACATAGACATTGCTTGTCACACCTGAAAAGTTTTGTACTACATTGAGCCCTTTTCTTTCACTGAATAGGTGAAGGTTTTCACCTGTCAAGTAAACATTGGCATTGGATACACCTGCTCGCTGTAAAAAGGCGGTGGGAATATCATAATTCAGTGTAATCTGTCTGACATTCAAGTGTGTACCTGATGTAAGCCATCTATCGGAGTCCACATTCACATTGTTGGTGGACACATCCAGGCGAGGGACGCTGGTCTGATCTCCAGGTTGTCTCCATCGCTTCAATGCATCTTTGTGCATTGCTGCTCCGAAATCGGCATCCGCCATCAGACTTCTATAGCCTCTATCAAGCGCATGACCTCCTAGCTGATAGGTCAATAAGACAGATAATGTGAATCCCTTGTAAGACACCGTGTTGGTAATACCTCCATAGAGATCAGGAATAGCTGATTCAGCATAATGAAATCTGGCATTGTTCTGACTAGTGGTCAAAGTATCATTGCCAATGATGATATCATTGTCTTCATCAAAATTGTCAGATCGATAAAGTGCTGATCCGTCTGCCGGATTGACTCCATAGTAGTCCCGCAACCAGTAATCAAATACGGATCTACCAACTTTCAGCTTTTTGGTGCCATTGATGATTTCCTCTTGCGGAAGTTTTGTGATCTCATTTTTGAAAGTCGAAGCATTAATATTCAGGTTCCACACGAACTCTGAAGTTCTGATCAAATCTCCATCTATTTGGATCTCGATCCCTTTGTTAGACATCGTCCCTATATTATCTGGAAACTCCGCAAACGGAATCCCTGACGAAAGTGGAAGGGGAACATCGAATAGTAAGTTGTCAGACTCTCGGAAAAAGTACTCAATAGTACCATTCAGGCGACCTTGAAATAGCGAGAAGTCCGCCCCAATATCGATTGATGTGTTGGTTTCCCACTCCAAATTAGAATTACCGGGTGATCCCTGCAATACCCCCGGCTCTTCCGCATTGTTGAAATCTAATTCATAGACATTTTGAGAGGGGTAATACAATGCCAGGTCATCGTCGTCTGTTACATTATCATTTCCAACCTGACCAAATGACGCTCTTAACTTTAAAGCATCAACCCAGGAGACACCTTCAACGAAAGGCTCTTGGTCAAGGCGCCACGAAGCGCCAAAAGAATAGAAGTTGCCCCATCTTGCATCTTTAGAGAATCTGGACGTCCCGTCTCTTCTGAATGACGCAGATAGGAAATATTTCCCATCAAAATCATAATTCAACCTAGACAGGTAACCTTCCACGGCGTACTCGTCAGTTTCAGAAATCAATTCGTTGGTAGTTGTAAAGTTGATCAACTCATCGTTACCATCAGATATGATTCGTTGTCGCGCTCCTCTAAGCAAGTTGTCGGTGAATACATAACTTTCATGGCCTACCAGCACCTCCAAATTGCTTCGACCAAAGGATTTCCGATAGGTCAGAAGCTGGTTCATGTTGATGGTAGTTTCCGTAGAGTGTGTTTTAGTAGACCTACCAGCTGGCGCTCCATCTCCAATAATTCTATTGTCAAATCGTGTACCGTAGAAACTATAAAGGTCAGCTCCAAAATTGGCTCTAAAAGTGAAATCATTTAGCAAAGTAGCCTCTGCATAGGTTCGGCCGCTGACAACTGTTCTTTTAAAGTCGTCCTTATTCAGTTTAGTTTCCTGGATGATATGTCTACCGGGGGTCGCGCCACTGGGTCTTGTCTCCTGCGTCTCACCATCATCGTAAATCTTATTGCCAGCAGCGTCTCTAATAAAATCTCCAGTCGCTGGGTCATGTAAAAAGATAGGATAAATAGGACCTAAGCTTCGCGCAAAGTTGAACGGATTCACAAAGGCGTTGCTGCGATTCAAGCGTTCGGTAGCTGCTTGATTTGATTCAACGTAACTACCAGAAATGTTTACCCCCGTTTTCAACCAGTCCAGTACCTGACTATTTACATTGATTCTGGCGGTATATCTTTCGAAATCAGAATTGATGATATAGCCTTCTTCTTTGAGGTATCCCACGGAAATGAGGTAATCGGTATTGTCAGTTCCGCCTCCATATGTCAAACCATAGTCACTTCTACTTCCATTTCTGCTCAAAGCATCAAACCAATCAAGGTCATTATATCTTAAATTGGCATCGGGGTTTAACTCGCCTGAGGTATTGACAATTTGATTTCCGGCTACATCAAATGGATTATAACCTAGCAACCCGGCTATATTGTTAGTCGCCATTTGATTAGCAGTCGTCTGGTCAGTACTACCGGAAATGGATAAGCTATTTCGGTAGGCCTCCCACATGAGAGGATAATACTCTTTGGCACTCACCCTCTCATACTCAGGAATTGCCCTTGAAGTCACGCCCTGTAATATTTTAAGGTTCAACGTCGGCTTCCCCTTTTTGCCAGTCTTGGTGGTGATCATGACCACTCCATTCGCCGCTCGAGCACCATACAGAGCTGCAGAAGCGGCATCCTTCAATACGGACATGCTTTGGATATCATTGATATTCAGATTTGCCAAGGACTGATCGTACGGAACACCATCTACTACATACAAGGGTTCACTCCCATTGTTGACAGAACCGATACCTCTAATTCTAATGTTTGGTGCTGCACCAGGCTGTCCACTACCAGCATTGGCCTGTACTCCTGAGACTGTTCCTACCAATGCACCAGTAACGTTAGCAAGTGGTCGTTTCTCAATCTGTGCAGCTTCCACCTCTCCAAGTGATCCTGTAAAGGACTTTCGGTTGGCAGTACCATAGGCAATCACCACAACTTCACTTAACTGTGTGACGTCCGATTGCATTTCCACATCGATAACGGCTCTGGAGCCGATTTGGACCTCTTGACTTAGTAGACCAATAAAAGAAAAAACAAGAGTTTCAGCATCTGCAGGAATACTGAGACGATAGTTCCCATCCAAATCTGTAGCAGTACCTACAGCCGAACCTTTCACCAGGACATTCACACCAGGAATCGCCTCACCAGTATCGTCGGTGACTTGCCCTGATAACGTCCTTTCCTGAGCTTTTATACTGAAAATAATACTCAAGAAAACCATAAACAGTAGAATTTTCTTCATAAGCGTTTAATTAGTTATACAATATTTCAGGGTAATGTTAAGAGGAAAAACAGGTCAGAAATTGTAAAAAAGACGCCTAGCAGGAGTAAGGGTGGCCATCGATGATTTCTTATTTAGAATAATTCTAAACTATAGTTATGTTTGCACTTCTTAATGTCAAATGATGATTTCACCATGAATAAATTCTTAATCCTAATAGGTATTGTGTTGATAGCTGCGTGCTCTCCACAGGAGAAAGCAGCCGAAGAAGTGCTCAACGTATATTCGCACCGCCATTATGATGCTGATAAGCTCGTATTCGGCAAGTTTGAAGAAGAGTCAGGCATCAAAATCAATCTGGTAAAAGCAGGTGCCGATGAGTTGATTAATCGTCTCGAGCTTGAGGGTGCCAATAGCCCTGCCGATGTACTGATCACAGTAGATGCTGCAAAACTAAATCGAGCGCGAGACAAAGGTCTTCTCCAACCTCTACAAATGCCAACGCTCAACATCCCCGAAGAGCTTCGTGATCCACAAGATTATTGGACAGCCCTCACCTTCCGCGCCAGGGTAATTGCCTATGACAAACTCAAAATCAATCCAGCTGATATTACCACCTATCTCGATCTGAGTAAAAACGAATGGCAGGGTAAAGTACTCATCAGGTCGTCAAGTAGCGTTTATAATCAATCCCTGCTGGCCTCCGTGCTTTATAATGAAGGTGAGGAAGTAGCTAAAACATGGGCTGCTGGGATAGTGAATAACATGGCAAGAGATCCAAAAGGTGGAGATCGCGATCAAATCAAAGCAATAGCCTCAGGTGTAGGAGAACTGGCCGTGGTCAATACCTACTACGTGGGGCTCCTTCTCAACTCGCAAAATCCAGAGGAACTAGCTGCTGGTAATTCAGTTGGTATTATTTTCCCAAATCAAGAGACATCGGGAACTCACATTAACATAAGTGGTATTGGCATCACGAAACACTCTCCTAATCGGGAAAACGCCACTCGATTCATCAAGTTTCTTACAAGTGAGGATGTTCAAAAAATATATGCCTCTACTTCATTTGAATATCCGGCTAATGCCAATGTGAACGCCGATAGTACCATTGCTGAGTGGGGCAAGTTTAAATATGACCACCTCAATTATGCTGATAGCCTGTATTTTAGCAACAAGGCTATCGAGATTTTTGACGAAGTAGGTTGGAAGTAACATTTTCAATAGGAAACAGACGTTTTTGGGGCTGGCGAATTTTACTTTTCGCTGGCCTTATTATTTTAACTGCACCTATACTGTCACTTGGTCTTGGCGTATTCCAGGAGAATGATCAGGTTCTAAACCTTACTAGCCAAAAATTACTACCGCTATACGTCCAAAACACCTTGATTATCCTTCTGGGTACATCCATTTTGACCCTACTTGTTGGCATTTTTCCAGCATGGTTAGTCAGTGTAGCAAAGTTTCCATTCAGTCGCCAACTTGAATGGCTGCTGATCTTACCTCTGTCCATACCAACCTTCATCAACGCCATAGCCTACGTCGGGCTCACAGACTATGCCGGTCCAATTAGAACGTTGCTTAGGAAAACCCCCATACTACCGGATATCTATATGGATCTTATGAATCACATAGGTGTCATCTGGGTCATGTCTATGGTCCTCTACCCATACGTTTATCTAACAGCCAGAACGGCCTTTATCGGTCAATCTGCCAATATGATTGAAGCTGCCTCATCACTGGGAGTAGGCCGATTCTCCACATTTTTGCGAGTAGTACTGCCCATTTCCTGGCCCGCTATCTTTTCGGGACTTAGTCTTGTGATTATGGAAACCCTCAATGACTATGGAACGGTCCATTACTATGGTGTGCCCACCTTCACCACAGGTATTTTCCGCTCATGGCTCTCACTCGGCAACCTGCCGGCAGCGATATTACTCTCTTTAGTTTTGCTGGGGTTCGTCCTTGTTTTGTTATCTATAGAAGAATACTATAAGGGCCGAAGAAGATTTGTCGAAGATCGATCCGTTCGCCTGCTCACCAAAAGAAGGATTCTGGGTTATAAAAAATGGATTGCACTACTCATCTGCCTGGTACCGTTGATATTTGGATTCATTGTACCGGTGTTTCAAATCATATATTGGCTTGTCTCTATTTTTGACAGGGTCGATTGGCTATCTTTCTGGTCTATATTGCTTAATACATTTCAACTTGCCACAGGAAGTTGTTTACTAATAATAACCTTCGGACTGATTATCGCCTATAGCAATCGTATTTTGCACTTACAAGGTATTGCAAAGTATCTTCAAAAAATAGCACTTTTAGGCTACGCCACTCCTGGAGCTGTTATTGGAGTGGGTATGATTCTATTAGTCGTTTCATTGAACCCATCATGGTTGTACTTAGGTATCTCTGCCTTGATCTATGGTTACTTGGTGCGGTTTTTTGCTGTAGGGTATAACCCGATAGAGGCAGCATTTAAGAAGCAGTCTCATTCCCTAGATGAAGCTGGTATCTCTTTAGGTTTGACCACATCAAAAGTCCTGACTAACATTTTACTGCCTCTTATCAAACCTGGACTATTAGCTGCAGCAATTATGGTGTTTGTAGATGTGTCTAAGGAGTTACCTCTCACGCTGATCTTGAGACCATTCAACTTTGAAACGCTCGCTACCAATGCGTTTCAGTACGCCAAGGACGAACTAGCTGCTCAATCAGCTCCGGCTTCGCTGCTCATTATCCTCTTAGGTATCCTCCCAGCTTATTTCTTAAACAAAACCATGAGGAATCTTGGGTAACATGCAGGTATCACATATTACCAAAAGATATGGAAGTCAGACAGTCCTGAAGGATGTTTCCTTCGGCATCGAAAAAGGGACTATCACAGCGCTAACGGGTGAAAGCGGTTGTGGTAAGACAACACTGCTCAGAATTATTGCTGGCCTGGACTCCCCAGACCAGGGCTTAGTATCGTTGAATGCAAAAGACATTACCAACTGGTCGGCTGCAAAAAGAAGAATGGGTTTCGTTTTCCAAAATCTCGCTCTTTTCCCACATTTGAATATTGAAAAGAATATCGGCTTTGGCCTAAAACGTAATGATAAAAGTCGTGTCTCAGAATTGTTGGAAATGACAGGTTTGTCTGGGTTGGAGAATAGGTATCCTCACGAACTTTCAGGCGGTCAACAACAGCGAGTCGCCCTTGCCAGAGCGTTAGCACCCTCTCCTCAGGTCTTGCTATTAGATGAACCGTTTAGCAGCCTGGATGAAATTATCAAAGCCAGGGTACGCAACGAGGTTTTTGAGATTATCCAATCTCTTGGCATTACCACGATATTAGTAACTCACCAAGCCATTGACGCTTTCATGATTGCTAACCAACTAATTATACTTCGTGAAGGCAAAGTGTTACAAAAAGGATCTCCCAGCGATATCTATCAGTACCCATCGACACCATATGTATCAGATTTTTTCGGTGCTAGTGTCATTATGGAAGCCTCTACACATGCTCCTTTAGAAGCCACAACTCCATTCGGCGTGATTGACTTGGCTTCCCGTCCAAAAAGTAAAAAATTTCAGATATTCATTCGTCCTGAGAATATTACCATAGCATCAGAGGAAGACCATCAACTGAAAGGCATTGTAAAGCATAAAACATTTAAAGGACCTCATGAAATCCTGAGCATATCTAATGCCAATGGCGATCACCAGCTTGAGTTTGAGACGGAGAGATCTTCAATTATGATAGACGACACGATCTACCTCAAGATCGACTCAAAATTTGTCCAGACTTTTGATTCGGATATTTCGAACACATTTAGATCTTAATGTGTCCGATTTCAGTACACCTTGTTTCATGCGCTCATGTCCTTTGTTCTAAAATCTTTGATTAGCAAGCTTTTACACGATTTGGCACGATGCTTGTATAAATAACAGCGCTATGCTTGCCAAGAAAACTCATAAAAAGAAAAACACTACAAAGACCTTACTGATCATTTTGGGAGTGATCATCGCAGTGCTCTTGACCATCAACAGAGGCGTATTCTTTGATAAGCAAAGTATGATGATCCCTCTGAATAAAGAAAATACCGGCTTGGCACAGGACAACGATCCCAGCCAGCAACCAAGTGAAAACAGTATATCACTCGCAGTGAACAGCTTGTCAAAGACGACGCAGCTTTTATTAGGAAAACTACCTAAATTAAACCGTTAAACTTTTAAAATAATGTCAAGATTACTTCGGTCAAATGACCGATTACTAGGTGGAGTATGTGCCGGCATTGCTGAGTACTTTTCTCTGGATCCAACTTTGATTCGCATAGCATATGTACTTATCTCCCTTTTGAGTGCTGCTTTTCCGGGAGCGCTGGTATATATAATTCTCTGGGTGGTCATTCCACCAAAATAGTGTCAGCCTAGCTTAGCATGGGCATTGATCCATCGCTCTGGTATTTCTCCGGTAAGTGCGAGTTCATAATCAGCATAGCTGCAAGGTATCATATTGTTGCGCAGGAATACTGATCGCTCACTTGCATGACCAGGCACCTCCATCCACCACTTCTCAGATCTCTTACTTTTGTAAAACCTAATAGAGGAAGGATTATCTCCTAGGGCTACTTCATAGACTAAAAAGTCATTGGACATGAAGTTCTTGTCTCCTTTTCTATGGTAAAATCCCTCAATAAAATACCATATCATGGTCGCGATGACGGTCGCAGTTTGCCTGGCTTCCGAATCTCTGTCCACGTCATATTCGTAAAATCCCACCGAACTCAGTTTATCGCTCAATCCAGCATACCAACAAAGTTGGCAAGCTTCTTCACCAGTAAGTCCATATACCAAACCTCTGGTACTTCCTGGGCAATAATGAGATTGAATAGCCGAAATATCAAAAGTCAGCATGTCAGCATCTCTGATAACCGGTTCCATTTCCTGGATGCTCTCTTTCACCACTCCTAACCTGATGCTATTAAAATAGAGCTTTTCCAATAATTCATAGTGCTTGGGATCAACCAGGTAACTTTGATAAGCTAATTGGTGAAAACTGAATAGATAGTTAGGATGATGCTTGAAAATAGAGGATAGATGCGACTTATCATTGGTTGTTTCATCTTCCAAATCCATTTCCGAGTCTATGTTCAATACAGTTACCAACTTTTCAAGGCTCTCATAGGCAAAATACTGACCCAGATTCAGATCTTGACTTCCACCAAAAAGAATAGGCAGGATATTTCTATCCAGGAGGTACCCGCATATCTCTTTGATCCTTAGGTAAGTATCAGCAACGGTCGGCCCATTTCGCAGGTTGCCTAGATCTAATATGCGATTTGTGCCCGCTCCGGGCTTGAGGTTGTAAAGCTTTTTTCGTACTTCTTTAGAAGACTCCGCCAGACCTGTTGACTGAGATTCAGAGCCGCGATACTCACTCAGCCCTATCAGTACAATATCAATACCATCTAGATCATACATGATCTCATGATTGACATAGATAGCTTCTTGGAAGGAAGAGCTGGATCGATTTTGACCAACAACTTCAGCTTCCACAGGATCAAAAAATAACTTCAGGTCCATTAGATCAGATTATAAGACACAAAAAAAGAGGAAATTTTTGATTCCCTCTTTTTTCTCTTGGAAGATGATTATCCTCCAAAATCATCAAATCGAATATTTTCATCTGGTACGCCCATATCATCTAGCATTTTGAGTACCGCAGCATTCATCAGTGGAGGTCCACACAGGTAGTACTCCACTTCCTCTGGCTCGGGATGATCTTTTAAGTAGTTATCGTAAAGACACTGGTGAATAAATCCTTTATAACCATCACCCTTGTCATCTAATGACTTCTTCTCTTTCCAGTTATCTTCTGGTAGAGGCTCTGATAAGCCAATAAAGAACTTGAAGTTGGAGAAATCTTTCTCAATCTTGTGGAAATGATCTAAGTAGAAAAGTTCCCTCTTAGATCGTCCTCCGTACCAATATGATACTTTCCTGGTGGATTTCTCGGTATGAAAAAGGTGGAAGATATGTGATCTTAGGGGAGCCATACCTGCACCTCCTCCTATGTATATCATTTCTCTTTCGGTAGGATTGATAAAGAATTCGCCATAAGGGCCAGAAATCGTTACCTTATCTCCAGGTTTTCTTGAAAATACGTATGAAGAGCATATCCCTGGATTGACATCCATCCATTGGTTCTTGGCTCTATCCCATGGAGGAGTAGCCACCCTAATATTCAACATCACAATGTTTCCTTCGGCTGGATGATTTGCCATAGAATAAGCCCGGAAAATCTCCTCGTCATTCTTCATTTTCAAATCCCACAAGCCAAACTTATCCCAATCACTTTTGTAAACGTCATCGGGGTGTCCTAACTCCGGATGCGGCGCGATATCCATATCCTTGAAATCCACCTCGATTTTGGGAACATCAATTTGAATGTAACCACCAGATTGAAAATCAAGTGTTTCACCTTCAGGCAGTTTAACTACAAACTCTTTGATAAAGGTGGAAACGTTGTAATTAGAAACTACCTCGCAGTCCCATTTCTTGATCCCGAATATCTCCTCCGGAATCTCAATATTCATATCATTCTTGACCTTGACCTGACAGGAAAGTCTTACTTTTTCTTTTTGTTCCGCGCGACTTAGATGACCTACCTCTGTTGGCAACACATCTCCTCCTCCATCTGTCACTTTACATTTACACATGGCACAAGTGCCACCACCTCCACAAGCTGAAGGTAAGAAGATCTTCTTAGCACCTAATGTCGACAGTAGTGTCGACCCAGCCGTGGTAACTATAGGATTATCTTTATCGCCATTGACAATAATTTTTACCGGTCCGGATTGCACCAATTTGGATTGGGCAAAAAGCAGTATAAATACTAAAAAGAGAATAACCGCCGTAAAAGCAATGATGGATGTAATTACAATTGAAGACATAGGTTAAAACCTTTGAATTTTTAAGATCACAAATATAGATGATGAATACCAACCACTAAAGGGAAAAGCATTTTCTTATACAATGAATGATTCATGATATCCGTCAATGCCTGCAACAGGTTGTATAGGACAAAGGTTTTTAGGAGTCGATCATAATCTTTATCCTAAGATTACTGCAAAAGTTTAAGCCTAGATTTATCCAATTTTGATGGTGTAATACGTCAAAAAAGGTTGACGAGCACAATCAAGCGGATCATGAATCTCAGGGTATGGCTACGTTCCATTCTGAGGAAAAGGAATGACTTATGTGAAAGTCCCAGCCGATGTACTTAGAAGAAGAAACAAATTTGCCAACTGGGCTAAAGACGTTCGATACACCCATGGGCAAAAAGTAGCCCCTGGCATGAGGCTCTTACTGTAGCATCTTTAGCAGTGCAGTCAACTTGTTTTTGAGTTGCCTTCTATCTACAATAAAATCAAGAAATCCATGCTCCAAAACAAACTCAGCGCTTTGAAATCCCTTGGGTAGATCTTTTCCAATGGTCTCTCGTATCACCCTAGGCCCGGCAAACCCTATCAAGGCTCCGGGTTCAGCGATATTGAAATCACCAAGCATGGCGTAAGAAGCTGTCACACCACCGGTTGTGGGATCAGTAAGCAGTGAGATATATGGAATCTTGGCTTCAGAAAGTAAGGCCAGTTTTGCAGATGTCTTCGCCATCTGCATCAAGGAAAGTCCGGCTTCCATCATTCTGGCTCCACCTGATTTTGAGATCATTAGGAAAGGGATATTATTTTTGAGCGAATGATCAATAGCTCGTGCTATTTTCTCCCCCACTACTGACCCCATCGAGCCTCCTATAAAACTAAAGTCCATACAAGCCACAACAAGGTCTAGCCCATTCATTTTACCTACTGCCGAACGAACTGCATCCTTAAGGTCTGTCTTTTTCTGAGAGGCTGCGATCCTGTCAGGGTACCTCTTGGTGTCCTGAAACTCCAGAGGATCACCCGATGTCAATTTCTCATCTAATTCTTTGAACTTGTTGTCATCAAATAGAATCTCGAAATACTCTTTGGAGCCTATTCTCACATGATAGTCATCATCAGGGCATACGTACGAGTTAGTTCGCAACTCGCGCATGTGGATGATATTACCCTTTGGGGTTTTGTACCAGAGTCCATCTGGAGCCTCTTTTTTCTCCTGTGTAGGAGTTTGAATACCTTTATCTTGTCTTCTAAACCAAGCCATACTTTTCCTCAGTGAGGCAAAACTATATCAACAATATTAATTGGATGTATCGCCTTTAAGTTTTTCGCTTTCTGTCTTCATCAGAATCTGTGTGGTATCAAGCTCTCTAGCTATCATTTACCTTACTTAAATTAAGAAACCTCTTCGAAGTCCACATAGTCGCCTCCTTCAAAACCCTTCTGTTTGCCAGACTGCTTTTGCTTGGGCATATGATCGATGTTAAGATTGCCATCTACAGGTCTTTTCCGGTCTTGGTACTGCGAATTAGATGTTCTTTGTTGCTGATATCCAGATGCGCCTAAAAAAAACATCTTGAATATATAGCCGCCAACCTTAAAAAAAAGGTAGCTGATCAGAAAGCAGATAATCAAAAACTTAATCATAATACTCTCTTAAACCTACCTACTTAGATACAGGTTTCGTTCACCATATATTTTCAGAAAATAATCGTCCATAAGATCATCAATAAAGTAAATCGCCTCTCCCGTAGATTTCATTTCAGGACCCAATTCCTTATTCACATTAGGGAATTTATTAAATGAAAACACCGGCTCCTTAATGGCATAACCATGTTTCACAGGTTTGAAGTCAAAGTCTTTCACTTTCTTATCTCCCAACATCACCTTAGTAGCGTAGTTCACATAAGGTTCCTCATAAGCCTTACAAATAAACGGTACCGTTCTGGAAGCCCGTGGATTGGCCTCAATGATGTATACTTTATCATCCTTGATCGCAAACTGGATATTGATGAGTCCGACAGTCTTCAATGCGATAGCTATCCGATTGGTATAATCCTCAATTTGTCGTATAACAAAGTCACCCAGGTTGTAAGGTGGCAGTACGGCATAGGAATCTCCAGAGTGAATACCGGCAGGTTCAATATGCTGCATAATACCAATAATATACACATCCTCTCCATCACATATGGCATCAGCCTCCGCTTCAATAGCCCCTTCTAGAAAATGATCAAGCAAGATGCGACCATCTGGTTTGTCTTTGATCAAGTTGACAACATGCTCCTCTAGTTCCTGCTCATTAATGACGATCTTCATGCTCTGTCCTCCGAGTACGTATGATGGTCGGACCAATAAAGGGAACCCAATATCTTTGCATAACTCAATCGCTCCCTCTGCGTCTTCAATAGTGCCATACTGCGGATAGGGAATATCTAGCTCCTTGAGTAAGTCAGAAAACCGTCCTCTATCCTCCGCCAGATCCAATGCTTCAAAGCTTGTCCCAATAATTTTTATACCATAACGGCTCATCTTTTCCGAAAGCTTGAGTGCCGTTTGCCCACCTAACTGCACGATAACACCTTCAGGTTTTTCGTGCTGAATGATGTCATAAATATGCTCCCAGAATACAGGTTCGAAATACAGTTTATCGGCTACATCAAAATCTGTAGAAACCGTTTCTGGGTTACAATTGATCATAATTGTCTCATAACCCGCCTCCTTTGCAGCTAATACGCCATGCACACAGGAGTAATCAAACTCGATTCCTTGACCTATACGGTTAGGACCTGATCCTAATACCACAATTTTCTTCCTATCGGATACGATTGATTCGTTCTCTTCATCAAAAGTAGAATAGTAGTAAGGCGTCTGCGCTTCAAACTCCGCCGCACAGGTATCCACCAGCTTGTACACTCTCTTGATCCCAAGGTCATTGCGCTTGGTATGGACTTCACTTTCAAGACATTTTAACAGGTGCGCTATTTGACGATCAGCATATCCCTTTTCTTTGGCCTCTCTAAGTAATTCCTCCGATATATTCTCAATGGAATGTTGCTCAATCTCCTTCTCTAACAAGATCAATTCTTCCAGCTGGTTGAGAAACCATGGATCTATCTTCGACAGTTTGTGGATAGTCTTAAAAGGAATGCCTAGCTTGAAGGCATCATAGACATGAAATAGTCGGTTCCAACTTGGATGCTCTAAGCTATCGAGAATAGCTGCCTGATCCTGAAGTTCTCGACCATCAGCTCCAAGCCCGTTTCTTTTTATCTCGAGCGATTGGCAAGCTTTCTGCAACGCTTCTTGGAAGTTACGCCCAATTCCCATGGCCTCCCCTACTGACTTCATTTGAAGACCAAGACGCCTATCTGACCCCTTAAACTTATCGAAATTCCATCGAGGGATTTTTACTATCACGTAGTCAATTGCCGGCTCGAAAAATGCAGATGTAGTTTTCGTGATCTGGTTCTTGAGCTCATCCAAATTGTACCCGATGGCCAGTTTTGCGGCAATTTTGGCAATTGGATATCCCGTTGCCTTTGAAGCTAATGCCGAAGAT
>JAHCMJ010000090.1 GCA_019192485.1 Cyclobacteriaceae bacterium HetDA_MAG_MS6
ACTCTTACGCTATGATGAGGATGTAGCAGGGGGTCTGATGGCTAAGGAGCTCATCAAAGCAAATCTCAACTGGACGATCAAGCAGTGTATTGAAGAAATACGAAAGCAAGCTGGTAAGGTAGAGAAAATATACTCGGTGTACGTTGTAGATGATCTGGAAAAGCTATTAGGGAAAGTCAGTCTGAAAAAGATCATCTTGTCTAGTGACTCCGTAAAGATCTCCGATATATATGAACCTGATATTGTGTCTGTTGAGACCTATATCGAGGAAGATGAGGTAGTCTCACTCATGAGAAAATATGATTTAGATGCTGTGCCAGTGATCAATGCACGAGGCAAATTAGTGGGAAGGATTACTATAGATGATGTAGTGGATGTGATCACCGAGACAGCTGAAGAAGAACGCCAGATCATGTCAGGAATATCCGCAGATGTTGAAGAAGATGATAGTGTCTGGGCTTTGTCAAAAGCACGTTTGCCATGGTTGATCATTGGAATGGTAGGCGGCTTACTAGCCGCGCAGATCACAGATATCTTTAGAGGAGACATTACCTTGATTACGGGTTTAGCATTGTTTATACCGCTGATCATGGCCACAGGAGGAAATGTTGGTATTCAGTCCTCGTCCATAGTAGTACAAAGCTTGGCTAACAAAAGTGCTTTTGAGGACAGTCTTTTGAAGAGGTTGGTCAAAGTGCTCTTTGTTGCGGTGGTGAATGGTGTGATTCTAGCGCTGATGGTCTTTGGTGCAGTTACCGTTATTTTTAAAGATCAGCCTCTTTCATTTACTGTAGCCATAGCACTATTTAGTGTGGTCTTGTTGGCCTCTTTTATGGGTACCATCACACCAATCATCTTGGATAAGTTTGGAGTCAACCCAGCGTTGGCCTCCGGACCCTTTATTACCACAGCTAATGATCTGATAGGATTGGCAGTCTATTTCTCAGTAGCACACTTGCTTTACAGCTTGTAGTCTATCTTAGATTTCTCCCCTCATGGTCATCTGGGTTATTACGATAAATTTTGCTCTTAGTCTTGATACTAGTAAGGGCGATTTCCGTTTTTCCAAATAAAATGAGCTCTTTTGCGCTCGGTTTTTTGCTAAGTGTTTTCATTTACAAATTTGCATCATGAAGATTTTGATTGCTGATAAAATGCATCCTTCCATTCAGTCTATGCTCACAGATCGCGGGGCATCTTTTGATTATCTGCCAGAAATCGACAGGAAGGGCATTTTGGAAAGGATAGGGGAGTATGATGGCTTGATCATTCGAAGCAAAACTAAGGTAGATGAAGAGTTGCTGAAACACGCACTGAAGATTCGTTTTATAGCAAGAGCAGGAGCAGGTATAGATCAAGTCAGTGAGGAAGTACTACAAAGCCGAAATATCCAATTACTCAATGCTCCAGAGGGGAATAGAGATGCGGTGGGGGAGCATACGTTGGGAATGCTGCTATCACTTTGTCACAAGCTAAATCAAGGAGACAGGCAAGTGAAGTCCAGGAAATGGGATAGGGAAGATAACCGAGGCTTTGAGTTGAAAGGAAAGACGGTCGGTATCTATGGTTATGGTTTTATGGGAAGCGCCTTTGCTGAAAAGCTCCAAGGGCTTTCTTGTAGAGTGATCGCATATGATAAGTATAAAAAAAGTTTTGGTGGGGATGTGGTTGAAGAAGTGAGTCTAAAAACCATACAGCGAGAAGCGGATATAATCAGCTTGCATATTCCATTACAGGAAGATACACGGTGGCTTTTCGATGATAGTTTTATGGCCTCATTTGCTAAGTTGAAAGTGTTACTAAACACATCAAGAGGGGAGGTGCTGCGACTTTCGGCGCTGATTACTTTATTAGAAAATGGACAACTTATCGGGGCTGGACTTGATGTATTAGAGAATGAAAAACTAACCGCTCTCAATGAAGTCCAACACAGAGATTTTGAGCGATTGATTAAGATGCAGAACGTGTTGCTTACACCTCATGTAGCCGGCTGGACACACGAGTCGTATGACCGAATCAATCAAGTGATTGTCGAAAAGTTGGAGGCACTTGAGTTCTTTTCGTAGGCGGTTTTTTGTAAGAAGTTTTAGAAATGTTTTTTATCTTTGCTGTGCAAATATTGAAGGCAAACAAAGTGAAACGGTCTCATCAGAGGCCGTTCTTTTTTATTTATAATGGTATATGGCAGTTAATTATTATACAAAGGAAGGCCTGCAAAAATTGAAGGACGAACTTCAGGATTTGAAGACGAGGGGTCGTGCAGACATGGCGAAACAGATTGCTGAGGCCCGAGACAAAGGTGACTTGAGTGAAAACGCAGAGTACGATGCTGCGAAAGATGCTCAGGGTCTACTAGAATTAAAAATCTCAAAGCTGGAAGAGGTAGTTGGTAATGCACGAGTGATTGACGAAGCCAATATCGACACGTCCAAAGCATCTATCCTCTCCAATGTAAAGATCAAAAATGCCAAAAGTGGTATGGAGGTGACCTATCAGCTAGTGTCAGAAGAAGAAGCTAACCTCAAGGAGAATAAGATATCTATTCAGTCTCCGATTGGAAAAGGCCTTCTCGGTAAAAAAGTGGGGGAAAAGGCGATGGTCAAGGCACCTGCAGGCGAGATCGAGTTTGAGATTCTGGATATCTCCTTTTAGCAAGAGTTATGGCGAGTATTTTTAGTCGGATTGTTACTCGAGAAATCCCGGCTCATATTATTGGAGAGGACGAGAGTTACTTAGCCTTTCTGGACATCAACCCCTTGAGGGAGGGTCATACGCTTGTTATCCCGAAGCAAGAGGTAGACTATATCTTTCATTTAGAAGATGAGCTATTGTCAGGACTCCATGTCTTTGCAAAGAAAGTGGCGAAAGCTATTGAAGAAGTGATTGATTGCGAGAGAATAGGTATGACAGTAATTGGATTGGAAGTACCACACGCTCATGTGCATCTGATCCCTATAAATGGAGTCGATGACATGGATTTTGGACAAATGAAATTATCTCTCTCCTCCGAAGAACTAGCTGATATAGCTAAGAAGATCAAAGCTGAGTACGATCAACTTTGCAAGTGATTCGAGTTTTTTTGATAATACGATGCATTATCGTATTTTTGTTAAAACTTATGAGGAATGAATCATGAAAGTAACTGCCTTAATTCCTGACGATTTGATTGATGAGGTGAAAAAAGAGACCGGTGGCAAAAACATTACCGAAAGTCTCATCATAGCACTAAAGCAATACCTTGCTCAAAAGAAAGTCGACTACCTCATTGATGAGGTTCGATCAAATCCCCTGATAGCAATGGAAGATCAAGCCGCATACAAGATTCGCAAGATCAATAGAGAGCGGTGATCATCGCAGATACCTCTGTTTGGATAGAGTTCTTGAGGGGGGATGAGGAAGGTGAGATTCTTCCTCTCTACCTTAAGCGTCGTGAAATCATAGCCATAAGTGCTGTATTCGGTGAACTTCTCCAAGGAGCCAAGAATCGGCGAGAGCGACAGATTATCAATGAATTCTGGGAGAATTTGCCGCGGGTTGACGAAACAGACTTGTTTATAGAGGCAGGAGCGCTTTCTGGTAGATATAAGTTGATTTCACAAGGTGTTGGTCTTATTGACTGCTATCTTTTGGCGGCAGGTCGGAAATTCCAACTGGATATTTGGACCTTAGATAAGAAGTTGTTGCGAGCTATTGATATGGTTAATCAATAAAAAAGTCACCCGTCGTGACCGATCGGGTGACCTGTTTGTTTCATCATTTAGGGTTTAACTTTTGATTAGTTTACAGTTCCGGTGAGCAGTACATTCTTCACTTTTTCACCTCGCTTGGCAATATGATCGGCGGCACTTTTCTCGGCAGGTTTGAATTTCAATCCCAGTTTCGCTCCTATTCTGGCCGCAGCATAGAAGCTGGCCCAACTCAATGAGGCCAAAACTGCCTCATCTCTTCCTTTGTAGTAAAGGTTGAATTCGTCAAAATGATAGGATTGAATTCTATGAGGAGAAAACGCTGTCAGGTAAAGCATCTTAGCCAGAGGCTGATTCTTTGGAGAAACGTCGCTAACCAACTGATCCAGCCCTTTTGTGCTATGCAGATCATGTCCGTTCCATTTGTCAATATGAGTTTGCAGGAATGACCTGACTTCGATAGGAACGTACTTTTGCCCAATATCGTCTACGACGGTCTTTAAATATCCATATACCAATTGTATCCTTTCGTTGCTTCGTGTCCAATAAAGGATCTCGTCATTGACGCCTTTGGTCTTTTTTTGATTTTCTTTTGCCTTTTTCTCTGTTTGTAGGACTTTGGAGAACATCATGGCGGCCATCTGTTTCATTGCTCCTTTCAGGAATGAAATATTCATGGGCAGGATAGTTGGGCCCAGGAATATGGTAACCATGCGATTCAGGTAGTGAAAAAATACTGCGGTTCCTATTATCTCAGGAGCTTTTTTCCGGTCGAATACGGGATTTTTGATGTTATGGGCTTTGAAATTTCTGGAATCAAATGCCCATCCCACAATATCTCTAAGATCAGAGTTTGTTATTAGACTGAGGTCCTGTTTGACAATAGCTTTGGCTGTGGTTTGATCTTTGAGTCCAATGATCATGATCGTATGTGCATCGACACAGTAAGGACATTCATTTGATGCGGAGACTGCTGCTCCGACCGCTTCCTTGTCTCTTCTCAGAACTTGGTCTTCTACAAGAACAACTTCTCGAAGTACGCTCCAAATGCCTACCAGTAATTCAGGAAATAATGCGTGCATTGAAATGGGTTCTACAACGTCTCCCATTTCTTCTTTGAGCTGTGAGTAGACCTCTTTGATCATACCCGTAGCGCGTCCAGGTTTTATGGACTTGATGTGATAAATAGCCATAGTTGATTCTTAAACAAAATGTCAGGTTCTTAACTTACCAAGTGGTAATGAGTCACTTAGTTCAATCATAAAGATAGATGGGAATTTCCTTTAACCAAGAAAATATTGAAATAAATTGAGAGGATTAACATATCAAGCTCACACCATCTCACTTCACCCTCCCCGGATTTTCACTTAAAAAGGCTCCCCAGCTTTTGCTGGTTTTCTGTGTTTTACCCCCTTGGAAATGATGGCAAAGCGCGACAGCCAATGCATCTGTCGCATCCAGTAGTTTCGGAGCTTCTTTGATGCCCAGGAGTGTTTGTAGCATGGCAGCTACTTGTTCTTTTGAGGCATTGCCATTTCCTGTTACGGACTGTTTTACTTTTTTCGGGGCATACTCCGTGATTGGAATCTCTCGTGATAGTGCCGCGGCCATTGCTACACCTTGTGCGCGGCCTAGTTTGAGCATGGATTGTATGTTTTTTCCATAGAAAGGTGCCTCCAGTGCGACTTCATCTGGAACATACTCCACAATGAGGTTGAGTACGCGCTCGAAGATTTTCTTGAGTTTGAGTTCGTGACCGGTATACTTACTCAGGTGTATCACACCATATTGGATCAATTTCAATTGCTGTCCTGTGGTCTGTATTAATCCATAACCCATTACATTCGTGCCCGGATCCAGACCTAATATGATTTTCTCTTTCTTGATGGGATTCCAATATTCAGTCACACAAAAGAACGATAATCCAACTGATTTTAAAAAGAGGCTTCTGACAGCTTTCAACTGGGGAGTTACTTTACTCGCTGGATACTTTATCGTTCAAAAGTTATTACAACAGGCGGATACTTTTTCAGAAGCAGACACATTTTTCAATGGGAGGATATTCTTGACCATATTTATTGTGGTGTTGTTGGTTCCGATTAACTGGTCACTGGAGGTATGGAAGTGGAAAATATTGACAAATCCGATCAAGAGTATCTCCTGGACTCTTGCCTGGCTCACTGTTGCAAGAGGTTTAGTTATGAACTGGATTATACCTTTTACAATTGGAGATTTTTTAGGCAGGTTGATTGACTCGGAAGACAAGCTACGAACAAGCGCAGCAATAGCCTTGAGTAGAGCAGGATCATTGATTGCAACTGCTTCTTTCGGATTATTAGGGCTTTTTTCATTTCTAGAGGGACAGTTTGACATTGGATACGCAAGAGATATAGCCATTCTTTATGTGATGGGAGGTGTGGTGATAGTTTTCATCACATTCTTCCTTGTACGACGATTTCTTGCTTACCACAGTACTGGAGTTATTTTACGTGTTGTGGGGTTGTCCTTTTTAAGATATTGCATTTTTGCCTTTCAGTTTTCCCTACTCCTGCATATGTTCAATCCCGGCATGGATATGAATACCATTTTGAACGGAGTTACCTGGATATTTCTGGTCAGATCGGCAATTCCAGGGCTCTTTGGTAGTATTGGTATCAGAGAGGCTTCGGCCCTACTATTTTTTGAAAATATAGTAAGTAGTCCTATACTGATCTTAATTCCGAGTTTGATCATATGGGTTGCTAATTTAGCGCTGCCTTCCTTGCTGGGGTTGGGAATGATTCATTTCCTCAAAACAGATAGAGCAACATGATCTTCTTGGCACTCTTTTCTGCAATGCACATTGTTTTCTTTCTGGTGCTGAGGAGAGAATGGTTGAGGGTGCCTTTCCATCCGTCGGATTCCCTGGAAAAAGAAAAGTCAGGTTTTGTATCTGTGCTTATACCCATCCGTAATGAAGGCCAAAATATTTTTTACTTACTTCAAGACCTTAGTAAGCAAGATTATCCTGGCGGGTTTGAAGTATTGGTAATCGATGATCATTCCTCTGACAGAAGTCGTGACGAGATCGAACGAGCCATGCGTGACTTTGATTTGGATATAAGACTTTTACACCTAGGAGCTGAGCAGGGAAAAAAGGCTGCTGCGACTTTTGGAGTACGGCAGGCGAAAGGAGATATCATATTGTGCACTGATGGTGATTGCCGGCTAAAATCCGGTTGGATGTCCTCCTTCATTTCCTTTTTTAATGCTAAAGGGGTACAGATGGCCACTGGACCAGTTGAAATGGTTGGAAAAGGCTTCTTTGCCAAGTTGCAGTCTCTTGAGTTTGCAAGTTTAATTGCCTTTGGGGCAGCTTCTTTGCAGTTGAGACAGCCCAGTACTGGCAACGGCGCTAACATGGGATACCGCAAGAGGGCCTTTCTTGAGGTCAACGGCTATGAGGGTAACGAGCAGATCCCTTCCGGAGATGATGAATTTCTCCTTCAGAAAATTTACAATGCCTTTGATGGGAGTGTCGGTTTTGTCAAGTCACAGCGAGCTATTGTAAAGACCGATGTGAAAGATGATGTTAAAAGCTTCTTTAATCAACGTACGAGGTGGAGTAGTAAGTGGAGGTTTCACAAAAGTCTTTTTATTAAAGGTAGTGCCATCCTGATTTTTCTGGATTTTCTTGTTTATCTCATCTTGCTAGGGTTAGTGATTGCAATTCCTGACGACAGCGTCATTGCTTCTCTATTGATCCTTGGCAGATGGTTGGCGGGCTCAGCCTATCTGAAATCTGCTAGTGATTTTTTTGCTTTATCGACTAACACTCTGCATATTTTGGCCATGTTGCTTATTTATCCAATTTATGTCATAGTCTTAGGTTTTGCTTCTATTTTTGGCAGATACTCTTGGAAGGACAGGATATATTAGATGACGGATGCTGAATTTGACGTCCTGGATGAGCTCTATTTTGTGACCTCTTTTGAAGAGTTGTCCAGTAGCAGCGACCTCACTACGGAGGTGTTAATACATACTTTGTGGCAACTCTATGAAAAGGGTTGGGTCAAGATCATGTCTTCAGTAGATGAAGAGTTAGAGTCGGATCAGGTTGATCAAGGCAAGTTTTTTGAATATTGGTTTCTCGCCTCTAAGAAGGGTTTGTTGGCACACAACACTAAATAGAATGGCCTTGGATATAAAGGACCTTGAACTAAATGCATTGCTGGAGATCACGCAGGCTATCAACAATAACCTGCCGGAAAAGGATCTCTACAAGATCTATCGATTTACGCTCCTGGCGGATCTGAAGGTCAAGAAGATGGCAATGTTTGTGCCGGAAGAAGATCAGTGGACTTGTAAAGTTCATTTTGGTGTAGAACAGGATTTTATGGAAATAGAATTACCTGAGACTTTTAGAGCGCTTGAGGAGGCTGAGGTTGTACAAGAAAAGGAGCCATTTGACCAATTTGAGCTTGTCTTTCCAGTGCTACATAAGGAGAGGCTTCTTGGAGTGGTTTTCGTCGGCAGTGTGCACGAAAACGAATCAGTTGATTCAGCCTTTCTTCGAGCACTCACCAATATTCTGATCGTTGCCATCGAAAACAAAAAGCTTGCTCGAAGGGAATTGCAGCGGGAGGCCTATCGTAAGGAACTAGAGATTGCGAAAAAGGTACAGAATTTCTTGTTTCCAAAACTACTACCTAAAACACCAAGACTGAAGATTGAGGCCGTATATCTGCCTCATCACGATGTAGGAGGTGATTACTATGACTATATTCCACTTGGTGAAGATAGGTTTATAGTTTGCGTGGCAGATGTCTCTGGCAAGGGTGTACCGGCGGCGCTTCTTATGTCCAATTTTCAAGCATCTCTGAGGACACTTGCCCGCAAGATTCGTGATCTGAGTGAGATTGTTAGAGACCTGAACCACGGCACCTTTGTCAGTAGCAATGGGGAGAACTTTATCACTTTCTTCATTGGTGTCTACGATTTCAAAGAGAAGACCTTTGAGTATGTCAACTGCGGTCATAACCCTTCAATGCTTTTCACAAAAGATGGCCTTGTTACCTTAGAGGAGGGGACAACGATTTTAGGGATGTTCGATCCACTACCATTTTTGGAGACCAAAAAAATTGAGCATCTGGAAGAATTCCTGTTTTTCGGATATACCGATGGTCTCACTGAGACCTTTAACGCCAGCGACGAACCTTACGGATATGATCGATTAGTGCGTCTGCTCAGGGACTATAGTCAGGAAGACTTGGCTATGATACATCAGTATATCTTCAAATCACTTGATGACTTTCGTGAAGATCGTCCCTATGATGATGACATAACGGTCATTTCTTGCCAGGTGAGTCAAACCTCATGAGGACTTATTATTACAAGTCTCCATGGTGGATGCAGCGGCTGTATCCTGGTTTTGTATGGAAAAAAGCCACTAAAAAATCCGAGATATATTTGACTTTTGACGATGGTCCTGAGCCAGATTCGACACCCTGGGTACTAGAGCAGCTTGCGAAATATGGCGCTAAGGCAACCTTTTTCGTTACTGGTTGTAATGCTGATCGGTATGAAGACATTTTAATTGATGTGATCAATGCCGGCCATACGATTGGGAACCATTCTTATAGCCATGGAAGCGGATGGTTTACTCAGGATCAGGCGTATTTCCAGGATATTTTTCGTTGTCAGACGCTTATTGATACATATCTTGGCTCATCTAGCAAACCACTGTTTAGACCACCATACGGTCGTATTACTAAAAGTCAGAGCCGCCATTTGCAAGAGCACTTTGAAATGGTCATGTGGAGTATCTTATCAGGTGATTTTGATCCTGATGTGAACGTGTCTAGATCACTGGGCAAACTCAAGTCTGCTACTCCTGGTTCGATTCTACTTTTTCATGATAGTCGAAGACACTGGCCCCAGCTCAAGAAGCTTCTACCACATGTTTTGAAGGATTTTTCAGACAGAGGCTATTCCTTTAGCGCGATGTGATCCATACATTTACAGGGATGTTAATAGACAGTCACGCCCATATTTACCTTGATCAATTTGACGAGGACCGACTTGAGATGATGGATCGAGCCCAACAGGAGAAGGTTTTGAAGATATACATGCCTAATATTGATAGTACTTCTATTGATAGTATGTTGGAGGTTTATGATCAGTTTGAGCAATTTACATTTCCTATGATGGGACTGCACCCCTGTTCTGTCAAAAAGGATTTTGAAAGAGAATTGTATCTGGTGGAAGAATGGCTGGAAAAAGGATCATTTATCGCTGTCGGAGAGATTGGTACGGACTTATACTGGGATAAAACCTATTTTGCCTATCAGCAGGAGGCCTTCAAGGTTCAGTGTGAACTTGCCTTACAACATGAGCTTCCCATCGTCGTGCATTGTCGAGAATCTATCGATGAGACAATCGAGCTAGTGCAGCCCTACATAGAGAGAGGGCTTAGAGGAGTATTTCATTGCTTTACAGGAGATATAGATCAGGCTAAAAAGATCACCGATCTTGGCATGTATCTGGGTATTGGAGGAGTAGCTACCTTCAAAAATGGCGGCCTCCACAAAGTTCTACCTGAAGTGGATATGCACAGGATGGTTTTAGAAACCGATAGCCCTTACCTTGCTCCCGTACCGCACAGGGGTAAAAGAAATGAACCCTCATATATTCCCATAATAGCCCAGAGAGTAGCTGACCTAACAAACCTTAGCTTAGATGAAGTCAGTGAAATCACCACAAAAAATGCCCAAGAATTATTTCACCCCAAATGAATTATAAGATAGTCAACATCCGAACAACAGCAGAAAGTGACCCCCAGGATTCCATACTGATTATTTACACCGGAGGTACTGTAGGGATGGTCTTTGATGAAGATGCCTCGTTAGCCCCATTCAATTTTAGCAAAGTGCTGGAGAAGATTCCTGAGATATCTCAATTCAAGTTGAAGATCACAGTAATCTCTTTCCCTGTACCTATTGATTCTTCAAATATTACTCCCAAAAACTGGGGAGATCTCGCGTATATTATTTATGAGAACTATTCGCAGTACGATGGATTTGTAATACTGCATGGGACTGATACAATGGCCTATACAGCCTCGGCGTTGAGCTTTATGCTAGAAGGGCTCAAAAAGCCAATTATCTTCACTGGAGCGCAGATACCTGTGGGTCATATCAGGTCAGATGCTCGCGAAAACCTAATTACAGCTATTGAGATTGCTTCTACCAAGGAGAATGGAGAGCCGGTGATCAATGAAGTATGCATCTATTTCAATTTTGTACTCTTGAGAGGTAATAGATCTCAAAAAGTCCGTAGTAGCACTTTTGCTGCGTTTGAGTCGCATAAGTATCCTGCATTAGCGGAGTCTGGTATTTTCATTGAATACAATCATGCCAGCCTCAATAAGCCAAAGGCGGGCGCTAAATTGACTATCAAAAACATGTTTGATCCCCATGTTGCTATCCTTAAACTTTTTCCCGGGCTACAAAAGGAGGTGGTGGAGAGCTTTTTTTCGATACCCGATTTGAAAGGAGTAGTACTAGAAACTTACGGATCAGGAAACACTATCAACGCAGATTGGTTCATACAATGTCTACAAAATGCGATCGAGCGTGGCATTATCATTTTTAACGTTAGCCAGTGTGCTGGCGGGGAAGTGATACAGGGGCGTTATGAAACAAGTAAAAAGTTGGATCAAATCGGTGTTTTAAGCGGTGGTGACATCACGACAGAAGCCGCTGTAACAAAACTGATGTTCTTGCTTGGGACGGAGAAATCGATGAAAAAAGTGAAACAAAAGTTGGTCGTCCCGCTAAAAGGCGAAATGGACTTCTAAACTGAGGGTAAAATATTTTCAAAATTTGCATAAACTCATTTTTATTGATTTATTTGTTGGCCTAGAGGCCATGTGAGTGGCTGCTTTTTTTGGAGAGGTGGCCGAGTGGTTGAAGGCGCACGCCTGGAAAGTGTGTATACCCTAACCGGGTATCGAGGGTTCGAATCCCTCTCTCCGCGCTGATGCGAGCGAAAGCGTTGGAAAATGATTAATTTTAGTAATAAACAAGTAAACTTTAAACTTAACCGAAGACTACCAAACAGATTATGAAAAAGTTATTTACTCTTTTGATGCTAACGGGTATTCTTACTCTTACAAGTGTGAGCACCTATGCACAGGATGATACTACGGCAGACAGTGAGTTTGTTGAAGAATCAGACACAACCGCAGTAGAAGGTGACAGCCTTGTAGTAGAGGAGGAAGTAGCCGAAGAGCCAGAGCCTGTCGTTTACGAAGAGGAGGAGCCGGAGCAGGAAGCATCATTTCACCAGAGGGTCAAGGAGCAATTTATCGACGGTGGGCCTACTTTTATGGGCATCGTATTGCTTTGTTTGATCTTAGGTCTGGCTATAGCTATCGAAAGAATTATTCATCTGAACCTAGCTACCACCAACGTCAAGAAATTACTGGCGAATGTGGAAGATGCTTTAAATTCAGGTGGAGTCGAAGCGGCTAAGGAAGTATGTAAGAATACTAGTGGCCCGGTGGCTTCCATTTTTGTGCAAGGTCTAATGAGAATGTCTGAAGGTATTGAGATGGTTGAGAAATCTATCATCGCTTACGGATCTGTAGAAATGGGTAAGCTAGAGAGAGGCATGGTATGGATATCATTATTTATATCTCTTGCTCCTATGCTCGGTTTCATGGGAACTGTAATTGGTATGATCGGCGCATTTGATGCTATTGCCGAGGCGGGCGACGTTTCTCCTTCACTTGTGGCAGGAGGTATCAAAGTAGCCCTCTTGACTACTGTTGGTGGTCTGATCGTTGCGGTGATACTCCAGTTGTTTTACAACTATCTGGTTTCTAAAATAGATTCTCTAGTCAATAGCATGGAAGATGCTTCCATCTCCTTGGTAGATATTCTTGTGAAGCACAATCTTTCTAAATAAGGAGGCTAAACATGGATTTTATAGACATAGGTATAGTAGCCGGTTATATTTTGATTGTACTATGTGCAGTAGCAGCAGTAGGCATACCCCTGATCAAATCTTTCAGTGATCCCAAGTCTTTGGTTAAGTCAGGTATTGGGATAGGTGTGCTGCTTGTAGTGTTCTTACTGTCATATGCATTAGCCGACGGAGGTATGGCAGGAACTACTTCTGGAACTTCCAAAATGGTGGGAGCCGGTATCATTACGACGTACTTTATCTTCTTTGGAGCAATCGGTGGGATCATATACACTGAGATATCTAAAATGGTTAAATAATGGCTAAAGGAAAGAATAGAAATCCACCTGAAGTAAGTTCCGGATCAATGGCGGACATTGCTTTCCTATTGCTCATTTTCTTCTTGGTTACTACCACTATAGCAAATGACAAGGGTATAGCTATGCTACTTCCTCCTCCGCCGGACGAGTCTGTGATTCAGGAGGATATTATTATCCCTGAACGCAACCTATTTAAGATACTGGCAAACTCAAAGGACGGACTCCTAGTGGAGAATGAGCCATACTTTGGTACGATGGATGAACTAAAGGAAGAGGTGAAGAAGTTTGTCTTGAATTTTGGTAATCCAACGCCGGATGGTGTTGAAGTTTATAATAGTTTACCACCAAGCATGAAGTCGTTTATCAATCAGTATGGCAAGGATCCGGAGTCCTCTGATGATTGCACAAATGGTAAAGCTATTGTGTCTTTTAAGGCCAATAGGGGTACTAGCTACGAGCTCTATATCCAAGTCCTGGATGCAGTGAATGGAGCGTACAATGAAGTGTATGCTGAGCGAGTGGGAATCACCCCTGAAGAATGGCTTACATTGGATAGGGACGATGAGATCCAAGATGATATGTATCTACGGGCTCGTCAGGGAATTCCTAGGGCGATATCAATTGCAGAACCTGATTAACTAATTAGCACAATGTCAAAATTTAAAAAGAGTTCTAGCGCCAATCAGGATATCCCAACAGCGGCTTTGCCGGATATCATCTTTATGTTGCTGTTTTTCTTTATGGTGACTACAGTCATGAGAGAGACAGATATCATGGTCAAGCAAAAACTACCTCGTGCACAGCAGCTCACCAAAATAGAAAGAAAGTCTTTGGTTAGTTATATCTACATTGGAGAGCCTAAAAACACGGGATTATACGGAGAAGAACCTAAGATTCAAACCAACGATGTTTTTATTACCGAAAAGGACATCACCCTTTTTGTAAATCAGGAGAAGGATAAATTGAGCGAAGTTGAACGGGATCAGATTACTATGTCGATGAAAGTAGACGTAGGGGTGAAAATGGGAATCATTTCTGATGTACAGCAAGAATTACGAAAGTCAAATGCAAGAAAGTTACTCTATAGCTCCATATTGAGAGTTGATGAGTAGTACTTATACTGCTTCAAAATAATTGAAACCCCTCCGAAAGAGGGGTTTTCTTTTTTTGAGCCTTTTTAAAATGATCAGGCGTACATTTTTGGCTCCAAATATTGAAGCCAATCCTGTCTGGCGTTACCGTTTAAGTTTCTTAAAAACGTTAAATATGATGGCTTTTTGGGTTTTCTTCTAAGTTTCAAGCCCACCTCTTCAGGAGTAAAATCACCTTTTTTAGAATTGCAGGGCTTACAGGCTGTGACTAAATTCATCCAACTAGACTTCCCTCCCTTTGACTTTGGAATGAGATGATCTAATGTCAGATTCTGTCTGGATCCGCAGTATTGGCACTCATTCATATCTCGTTTGAAAACATTGTGTCTTGATAGAACTACTCCCCTGTACGGAATATTGATGTAGCTGAAAATACGGATAACGGACGGGAAAGGGTATGATTTCGAAACAGACCTCAAGGAGAGCTCATCCACTTCATTGATCAGCTCGGCTTTACGCAGATAGATCAACAAAAAAGCGCGTTCTGCAGAGCATAGAGATAAAGGACTGTAGTCTTGATTCAAAACCAGTACGCTACTCGTCATATGCTCATTTCTTTCATTGCCCTATCTTCTTCCCGTTTTTTAATAGATTCTCTTTTATCGTATAACTTCTTACCACGTGCTAAAGCAACTTCCAGCTTCGCAAAGCCTCTTTTATTAATATATAGTTTGGTTGGGATGATGGTAAGCCCTTTTTCCTCAGACTTTGTCTTGAGTTTCTCCATTTCCCTTTTTTTTAAGAGGAGCTTCCTTTCTCTTGTAGGCTCATGGTTGTCGTAGGTACTCTCCTGATAAGGCGAGATATTCATGGATTTGATGTAGAGTTCACCTCGATGAAAATGGCAATAGGCTTCTTGAAGACTAGCTTTCCCTTCTCTGATGGATTTGATCTCACTACCTTTTAACACGATCCCTACTTCCAACTGATCAACGAATTCATATTCGAAGCTGGCTTTCCGATTTTTGATAGTCACGGAATTGGAAAAACGAGTTTGGCCTTTGCTTTTCATAATTACTCTCTTAAAAATAAGCAGAGCTGGAAGAATAGCCAAGTCACTTTAAAAAGTCATCCGCGGTAGCGGGCCATCTCTTAAGGAACCTCTCTCATGATTGAGAAACTTAAAGTGTCCTGAAATGGCAATCATTGCAGCATTGTCGGTGCAGTACTCAAACTTGGGAATGAAAATTTCCCAACCATGTTTTTCGCTCAATGTTTTAAGCCTTGTTCGTAGTCCCTTGTTGGCCGAAACTCCGCCAGCTATCGCCACTCTGTTGATATGCTCACGACGGGTAGCCAGCAATAGTTTGTTCATTAACATCTCT
>JAHCMJ010000010.1 GCA_019192485.1 Cyclobacteriaceae bacterium HetDA_MAG_MS6
ATATTCACTAATCCTAAGGGCAATCATTATCCACAAACCGATAACTGCCGGTATGAGGAAGTAAAGTGATTTCTTGCCCTTCAACATTTAAGGTCGTACGAAAATAGTCCTGATGGAATAATCTGTTTTAGATACAGAGTTGATCGCCCTTACTCCCCATTGGTAAGTACCAGAGTCCAAACTGACCTGCAATCTGTTGTCAGAGACCTCCTCATCTTCTATGATCTGCTCTGCATTATCAAAAGAAGGAGACTGGATGAGTACTTCATAGCTATCTGCTCCTTCCAACTCTTCCCAGCTGAGCACAACGCTTGTAGATACCCACTGAACGCTATCCGTTGGACTTTTCAAGATCACATGGTCATCTGTAAGGATTTTATCTTCAGTTGATACCACAAGTTCCCTTGTAAAGTATGCGGTTACAAACTGGTCGTTTTGAGCTCTTACCCTCCATTCAAAATGTCCATCTGGTAACTGAAGAGATAAGCGATTTGTCAAAAAGATAGTATCGGCCAAAACCATAGTAGCTGCATCAAAACTTGGCTGGACTACCGAGAGACGGTACTCGTCCGCTCCTACGACTTCCTCCCACCAAAAAGAAACTTGACTTGTATCAGAGATTGCCGAATCCGCTGGAGCCAGGATGGTGATGGATTCATTTGAAATATCCACTTTCTCTATAATACCAGAAATGGTAAAGCTGCTATAAAAATAATCAGTGGCATACCCATTGTTAAAGGCGGACACTCCCCACTCATATCTTCCCGGAAGTACATTAAGACTTAAACGGTTGTCTTGCAAGACAGAGTCTGCCACCAAAAACTTAATACTGTCAAAACTTGGGCTGACCAGCACCAGTTCATATTGTGAAGCTCCGTTGACAAAGTCCCACCAAAACGAAACCGTGCCCGAGTCTAATACAGCCCCATTACCTGGTGCCAGTAAGAAAACTTCCTTATTGGTAATATTCTCCTCAATGACGTCGTCACAGCCTGCTAGCAAAAGCAAAACCATGAAAATGCTAAGAATTGACCTCATCTACCTTTAGTTTTTCTATATATAAATCTAACAACAATCGCTTTGTCTTTGACTTGCGATCTTTGACAACATGAAAATCAAGTGACCTGACTAACCCGCTATGAAACTGGTCCTGAAAATCTCGTAAGAGCCTGATCAACGAAAAGTAGCTTCCGGAAACCACCAGCCGATCAACACGTGTAGCACGATAACCAGTCAGCTCCTCTACAGAAATAACCTTTGTCTTGTGTTTTCCTGACAACCTGGCTACTGATTCTAACAACCTTCCTTCATAGTTGATCCCCGCAACTTGCTGGTAGATTGAGTCTAAGCGGCTTTTCTCCTCCGCTAGCTTAGCGTAAGTAGCTGGCGAAAATCCCGAACCACCGCTTTTTTCCAATTGACTATTTTCATGATGCAGTGCGATGGTCTTCCCAAATGCTACAAAGTAGCTGAGGAGCATCAACAATGCAAACCCAATTAGGAGTGCATAATTACGCTGTCTAAAAGTTAACTTAAGCCACCAGCTGCTCATGGGTTATTGATCACTTTCAAGTTAAACGTATGAAAACTACCTCTGGTAGACCTCTGGTACTTCTGTTCCTCAATCGCTTGGACTCCGGGCATGGTACGGATCTTTGTTATCCACCTGGAGTATTGAGTTAGATTTGTACTGGTGCCTTCTAATATGATTACTCCGTTATGAAAGCTCCTGGTGTTGTTTCTATTGTCTTTTGTTTCAGGATTGCATAGCAATCGATCCAGTTGTACCGAGCTTGGTAGAGACCTCCCAAGTTCATCTATAAGAAAGGCAAAAGGCGTGGTATTTGTTTCACCTACGGCCAGTATCTGAGAAAGGTCTTTTATGTCTTGCTGATATTCTCTGGCCTTGGTGATCATTAAAGTCTGCTCCGAAAGCTCTTCTTTTAGCTTCTTGTTTTCATCAGAAAGGTTGAAAAAAAAACCTGTATTGACTAGCAGAAGACCAAAAACAAGTATAGGAAGAACCAGCAAAAGCTTCTTGTTCAATGCTTGATGAATATAGTTTAGCTTCCCTGGAGAATATCCGTCTTCCGCAGCTCGGTGCTGAATGAAATGTTGGATCGCAGATCCGTAGGCTGGAAGTTCATATTTCGTTAAGACACCTTCTTCAAGTGTGAAGTTGATTCTATCCTGAGATTTGGAAACATCGGTAATAGCCTTACCATCAGAAGTCAGGAAAGAGTAATTCCCTATAATCGGAGAACCCAAGCCCTGACTGACCATAATCGTAGCAAGAGAAAATTGCGCAGTAGGCCCTAAAGACAAATGGATTACATTTTGCCAACTCTCACCCATTGACTTACGGAGATCCTCGATGTAAGACCTTCTGACCAATGACCTGACGTGACACTCACCAAATGCGGCATTGGATATCAAAAAGTCGTCTTCGTCATATTTTTTTCCAGTATCTTTTAGTTCTGTAAGAACGAATTTCCCATCCAAGACTAAAACTAACGGAAGAGCAAGATCTGTTGCCCAATCAGACATTTTCTCATAATCCTGAAATTCATGCTTGGATCCAATTTCAATGTTACCTTTCCGGTTGATTAATAGGAGTCCATTGATCTCTTTTTGTTCACCATTATCATGAATGCTAATAGCTACGACTTTAGGCAGCTTCCACAACTTGATCAATATATCATCTAAAGCGTTCATGACCGGGTATTTCACATCTTGCTAAGGACATCAGTAAACAATAGTAGGTTTGATGAAAATCAAAAGCTTGTTATCTGCATTTTCCTTGGACTTCGAACTGAAAATCCATTTTAAAACGGGCAGTCTAGATAATAAAGGTACACCACTGGCTGTCTCCGATTTTGTGGCCTCCTCCAGGCCTCCGACGACAATCATCTCTTCATTTTTGATTCTAATTTGTGATAAAAATTTCCTGGTAGCATTACCAGGAGGTGCTCCCTCAACTGTAGGAGCTATGAAATCAGAAAACTCTGCCTCAACGGCCAGGGTAATATACTCGTTGAATGAAACGAAGGGCTTAATCTTAATCTGCAAGTTGGCTTCGACCTTTTCATATCGCGGGGTCACTGTGACGATTGGATTAACTCCTCCAGTCACGTTTTGCGTTTCGATCAGATAATACACTGATCGTCCAATAGTCAATGTGGCCTCATGTCCGTTGAGTGTGGATAGTTTTGGGGTAGATCTAAGGTTAAGGTTGTTATTATTTTCCAGTGCCTGTATCGTAGCATAAAAGCTTGGAGTCACGCGGCCTAGATTGATGACCCCTCTTTTATCAATATTCTGCAGGAATCTATTGATAGAGCTTGAACTAAGCGTGAGGTCAATCCCAGGAAAAACACTACCAGCAGTCCGGGGAACTGAGTCCCCTAAAACTCCTTTGATACCGGTATTCAGAGCATATCCCTTGTTGATCTCTACCACCATTACCTCGATCAGAATATTGGGGACTGGCTTGTCAATTTCCTGAAGGAATTGTGATACTTTGCTGATTTCCTGCTGAGATCCGGTCAATATCAGGGCGTTGAGGTCTAGAAATTCCTGTATCTCCACCTTCCCTTTCAGTTGAGCCGGTACACTTTCTACAACGGCTTCAACACTCCTGTTTTTAAACTGGAATACTCTTGACTCAAAAATGTTACTATTCTGACTATCGCCAATCAGATAGATCTCGTCTGACACAGAAAAACTCATAGCTGGGGTTGACGTGGAAAGGGCAACTCTGAGGAAATCTGCGAATGGGGCATTGACGAGATGACAGTCGATATTGCCATTGGGCTCACTTAAGAAGACATAACCTATATTCAACTGCTGGCATACAGATTTTATGACCTCAGAGGCTTTGGAATTGGAAGCATCTACGGATACCAAGTTTTGACCCGCACTCACTTCAACCTTAAAGGTTCCATTTGCTGTACTCCCACTTAAGGCATTCCTATTGCGGCCTCTCCCATTTTGCCGTCCGGCACCTGCGTTTGCAGGTGTAACTCTACCAATAGTATATACATTGTCATTAGGCTGTTTAAGTTCGAGGTTATTACTAGCAGCAAGCTGCTCAATGGCAAGATGAAAACCTAGTTTGTCTATAAATCCACTCACCAGCTGATTTCTAACATCAGGACTAACTACTACATTGAAATCGGATATATCTGAGATGGACCTCGCCACAGCACTCAGTGTGTCGTTGCTTAAATGGTAGGAAAGCAACTGCTCTTCGCTATCATATGCTACCGTATAATCAGAAGGAGCAACGTATGGTTTAATCAGAATGATGTTGTTAAACAGCCTTAAGTCCAGCGTATATTCATGACAGACAAATGACAAAAGCTCAAAGACCTTGACATCTTGAAAGTTGTTGGTAACAGTCACCTCTGGAACCCGATCAATACTAATATTCAAACTATGAGACTCGGCCACCGCTCTCAGCAACTCTCTCAGCGAGGCATTGGCTATAGAGATGTTGGCAGCTTCCTGAAGCCCAGGCACGCTATCTGAAATGGCCAGCAGATTTTGCTCAATCAAGGTTATCCTATCCTGAGCAAGAAGCGCGGTGTAACCCAATAGCAGCAAGCCAAAAAAAATGTTTTTCATCGGTTAAATCAAAAATGGCATGACTTCACTAAGTGAAGTTTCACCCTCCTTCAAAAGTTTAATGGCATTGTGTTTTAAAGAATATAGTCCCTTATCTTCTAAGTAGCTATACACCTCATCCCTCGGAGAGGAGATCAAGTTGCTCAACTCCGGATCTGAAGGAATAATTTCGTAGATCGCTCTTCGACTGGCAAAACCTGTTCCAAAGCAATGAGTACACCCTTGAGAAGTGAAATGGCTACTTAACCCTTCCGCTAGCTCAGCAGGAATCTGAGAAAGGTCAGTTGATTCCTGTTTACAATGAGGACAGAGTATCCTAATCAGCCGTTGAGCTATACCTGCATTTAGCGTTTCTAAAACCAGATAAGGAGCGATTCCCATTTCGATGAGTCTATTGAAAATACCCCATGCTGAATTGGTATGGATGGTTGAAAATACTAAATGACCTGTAAGGGCCGCCCTTGTGGCCATCTGAGCTGTCTCAAGATCTCTTATTTCCCCTACCATAATTACATCCGGATCCTGACGTAAAAAGGTCCTTAACGCCGCTGAAAAATTGAGGCCAATCTTCTCATTTAGCTGGACTTGATTGATCCCTTTCAGCGTGTATTCCACAGGATCCTCAATTGTTGTAATGTTTCTATCTTCCTTATTCAGCTCCTTTAGAGTGGCATAAAGCGTAGTGGTCTTACCAGAACCAGTTGGTCCGCTGATAAGTACCATTCCATTAGGTTTTTGTATGACGCTCTGATAGATGTTAAACTCACTGTTATTAAATCCTAACTTGGAGATATTAAGTTTTGAGGTATCACTACCCAAGAGTCGAAGAACCGCTTTTTCGCCATAATGGGTAGGTAGTATAGATACGCGGATGTCAAATTTTCTCGTTTCTGACTCAAACATGATCCTTCCATCCTGCGGTAATCTCTTCTCTGCGATATCAAGATGACTTGTAATCTTAACCTTGTTGACAAGCTCTGGATAATTTGATTTCTCAATGGCGTATCGCTCGACCAAATGACCATTAACTCTTATCCTGATTCTCGCTTCTTTCTCATAAGGCTCGATATGAATATCACTACCATTTAGAGCTATGGTTTCTTCTATTAAATTGTTTAGAAACTCCGGGTCTCCTACACTTTTGTTGCTCGATTGAGTAGGGCTTGATGAGCCCGCATAGTAAGTGGATATGAGTAAATCTATGTCATCCGTTTTGGCTGGAATCAATTCAACTGACTTTCCTAGTAGTATCTCCAACTCATCTAATTTGTCGGCTTGGAGAGAGGATTCATCCGTGTATAGTGAAATCTTGCTACCATTAGAATGACAAGGTATGACTTTGAAGTCTCTCGCTATATCATCCGGTATACTCTGCCTCAATGAAGCATCTAACTTATCGCCACTATTTATATCAAAATCAGTCATTTATACAACACAATAATAGGAATTAATGTCACACCTAAAAAGGTGATTAGTGGAATACTTGCGAACAATTTGGAATATCGAGTATATTTTATCACGCTTACCACTATTAATGTACCAATCAGCGAAGCATTTAACCATACAACAAACTCTACAAACTCTAGCATCATCATAGGAGCCAGTAGGAAGATTAGGTCTCCAGCACCAATTAGTTCAGACATGCTTTTCTTGCGTACAAATGCATATGCCCATGCAATCACAATCAGAGCTAAAACATAGCCAGCTGAAAGCAACCGCTGCCAATAATCCTCGTTGTTGGACCAGAAATAGATCACTGACAAACCAATGCAAGTGATCAAGGCAATGGCATCAATAGATCTCGACCGCCAATCCTGATATATCAAGAGCAAACAAGATCCGACAAATAGTATTTTTACAATCAGAATCAGTCTTTCAGGGTCTCAATGAGGTTTCCGTTTTGATTGATCTCCCAAACGTTGAACTCACCATCTCCATCAAAGTCAACAACCGCAGTAGCTCTTGCGGTATAAGATCCTTGAGTAGCCTCAATGACCTCTACCTGATAATTAGAATTACCAGGATTCTCCTCATCAGTAACAAGGTTCTCCTGCTCAAATCCAAGTCTCGTCAAATCATCAGAAAATCTTGAATATTCGTAATAGTATGTCTTTTGAAGCGTATGTAGATGCTTAAGAGCTTGCTTGGCTTCTAAACTTCGCGTCCTCGAAATCAAAGGCATCAAAGATGGCAAAGCCAGCAGAACTAGTATTCCAATGATAACCAAAACGACGAGTAGCTCTGACAGCGTGAAAGCTGCCAGCTTTTTATTTTTCAACATGGCGACGTGACCCTTCTTTTTAAAAAAGATAAAGATAACTGAATCTGTAAAAACGCAGGAATAATTGATCTAGGAATACAACTCAAAAACCATTACCATTTTCCTCCTCGGGTTCCTCTTCGAGTTTTGCAGGGTCAGTTTCAGGAGGCGTCTCCAGCTCGTCTTCAGCTGTTTTGATCAAATTTTGTTTCTTCTTTCTTTTACCAAAGAGTCCCTTTTTCACACCGGCACTCGTAGTATCAATTGCCGTAGTATCTGAAGATACTTTGCTTTGCACATTTTCAGACTTTTTACTTCTCTCTGGTCTGGCAACTAGTTGATTGCCAAAGTATTTGATATAATATTCTTGTTCCACATTGTGGTTATCATCAGGGTCAAACCTGTATAGGTACTTTGGACCCTTAGGTGGGTCGGCTTCGGCAATCTTTTCCGGGACATCGGCTGCTAGAGAATCCATGCCAAATCCCGCCACAGCGGCGCTATCTAACTGTAGCGAATCGGTAGTAAAATCATCAGCCACAAATTCTCCAACATCTACAGGGCCTTCATCGATGTCTTTAGTCGGCCCCAAAACATTTTCCATTGGTGCCTTTTTCATATTATAATTTCTAAGCCAATTGGGTTCATACTTGACCATGCCATTTTTGTTACGCCTCACCCTTTCGGCGGGTAAAACATACTGCTCAATATAAGTGAAATAAGGAACCATGGATGAAGATGAAGCAACGGCCTGGCCCGTCGCACCTGAGTCAAGCTCCTGAGAAAGTTGAGCCAGGTACTGAGTCCTTGTGGCCTCATCTAGTTTCCATACAGATGAGTAGAAGGCTAATCTTGTAGAATCATCAAGAATATAGGTGCTCTGAAAGGCAGGACAAATCACCTTGTCGTGGCAGGACGTGAGTAGCACGACGACTACTGATATGATGCATAACACTCTTATCACTCAGTGGGTGATTATTAAAGCCCCTAAAATAGGATTATTACGTGATAACGCAAAAGTTATCCGGTTTAGTAGGAATTAATCTTGTTTTTTTACGGCAATCTCTTGATGAAGTGCTATAGAGTGAGTATTTCAACCATCCAATCCGATGCCAGATCGGCCCAATAGGCATACATCTTTTTAGATGGATGTAGTCCATCCTCTGCCACAAGAGACTGATCCTTAGCAGCAAGCCTAGAGTGTTCGGTGATATCAAAAAACTTCACTCCCAGTTCCTGACAGATTCCCCTACTTATAGTATTGTATCTATTAATCTCCTGAGCAATCTTCTGTGGATTCTTCTCCTGGGCAAATGGTGTTACACCATAGTCTGGAATGGACAAAACAAAGACTCTAGAGCGCAAGCCTTTTGCTAATTTGATGGCTTGCAAGAGGTGAGCTTTAAACTCCGATTTAAATAAGTTAATATCATATCCTCGATACTGATTATTGACGCCAATCAAAAGAGAAACAAAGTCATACTCGGGTTGAACGGATTTTTCTTTTATGGCTTTTTCTAATTCATCCGTAGTCCATCCAGTTTGGGCAATTATCTGAGGGTCAGCCATTAAATACCCTCTATCTCTAAGTAGGGAGACCACTTGATTGGGCCAACGATCCATCACATCAACGGACTCTCCTATAGTATATGAATCCCCTAAGGCTAAGAATTTAAGAGGCTGATCCTGACTCATGGACTTCATGCAAAGAAATCTATTGTTATTTGTAAAAGCAGTGAAAATTAAAACTATCAATACCCCTTTCATCTTTCAAATTGAATCCATTTCGTCACGCAATTTCTTTGGTAGACCTTGTACAATAAGGTCGTAGGAGTCATCCACCCAATTGTAAACAAGCTTATCTCCTACTCCTTCATTAACTCGTACAGTGTTCCAATGTTGTTTATTCATATGATAGCCAGGGCTAACCTCCTCGTACAATTCCCTCAATTCCACCGCTTTTTCTGGTTCACATTTTAGATTAACAGATACGAAATCATCAACATTGGCCAGCGCAAACATCTTTCCCATGACCTTAAAAACCAATGTATTTTGATCAAACGGAAAACTCTCTGTTACTCCTTTTTTAGTCAGGCAATATGCTCGCAGTTGCTCAATGTCCATACTGATATTTAAAAAAATTGGTATCAACTCTTACAATACCTCATCCAAAATCGACTGATTTCGGGAGGAACTTAGCGTCAACTCTGAACCTTTCCCCCTTATGATTATGTGATATTTTTCTTTTTTTCACAAAACCCTTCTGAAAATCCAAATAATCAAGGCCACTAAAAACATGATGATAGAAATCTTATTGATTCCATGCATCATCCTTAGATTAAAGTTTGGCTTGCGATTTGGGTCTTTCTTACGAAAGAAATAGAAGAGCACCTCTTTGAAATCAAAATAATAACCTGTCCCTTTTTGCTCCTTACTCCGATCCTTATTTTCCATATCAATATTGGCTTTAATCATACCGCTTCAGGTTCGGCCCACTCTCCGTTCGCCTTGATGAGCTCTATCAGTTCATCAAGGGCATACGTGGAATCCACTCCCCTTTTCATGACTTCTTTACCTTTGTATAAAGTGATCTTGCCTTTGCCCGAACCCACATACCCGTAGTCTGCATCAGCCATTTCTCCAGGGCCATTCACAATACACCCCATTATACCAATCTTGATGCCTTTCAGATGATCCGTACGTTTTCTGATCATTGCGGTAGTCTCCTGTAGATCAAATAGCGTTCGACCACAGGAAGGGCAAGAAATGTACTCCGTCTTGGTGATCCTTGTTCTAGCCGCTTGCAAAACCCCAAATGCTGTCTCATTTGTTAGTTTAGCTGACTTCACATCTTTTCCATTCTCAAGAATAACACCATCTCCAATACCATCAAGAAGCAGGCCTCCAATATCCGTAGCTGCTGAAAGCATAAACTGATCAGATGAGAGCCCATGATACTGTCTTTTGAAAATGACTGGAATAGTAAGATTTTGAGACATAAGCTCTATCACGAATCTTCTCAAACTTGCCATGGCATGATAGTTCTTAGTTTCCAAAATCAGCACTAAGTTCCTTTTGTCTTTAAGTTGAGAGATGATCCCTAAATCTTTATCCGCATCCACTAGAACAAAGTTTAATGCTGGATGGTAAATAGTCGAATCACTCAACTGCCTCAGATTCATTAAAGGCCGAGCCCTTTGATTGTCTGTCTGCTGGACCCAAGTTTGATAGTCTAGCACTTCGATCAAGCCATTCGGTAGCATGAAATTGATGGGCCTTTCACCAGTATAGATGTAGTCGCTACCCAGATCATTCATTCCCCATTTATCAAGCTCTGGCAGATACGAATGCCCAATTGCTTTCAAATCTTTGACGGTGATTTCAGCTTGCGAAGAGAAGTCAGCAATTACTCGAGGAACGTTACCTCCGCCTATATTCCCTACTTCCAAAGTCTGTCTACGGCTATAGCTGTAGGGATCTATTGGATAATCCTGAACATCAGCTATACGTTGGTGATCAGATCTGCCAACAAGCCTATCCACCAGCATCTGTGCAACGGGTGCCTCAGCTTCGGGTTCTTCTGTAAGAGACACACGCACGGTATCTCCCAGACCATCCTCCAACAAGGTTCCGATGCCAACAGCAGACTTAATCCGCCCATCTTCGGCCTCGCCTGCTTCTGTCACTCCCAGATGCAAAGGGTATGGCTCTAAACCTTCTTCGTCAAGTTTGCTCACTAAAAGCCTGTAAGCCTGGACCATCACTTGAGTATTGCTGGCCTTCATGGACAGTACAATATCATGATAATCCATGTCCTCACAAATTCGAAGAAATTCCAATGCAGACTCCACCATGCCCAGAGGTGTATCTCCGTACCTACTCATGATTCGGTCGGACAGTGAGCCATGATTAGTGCCTATCCTCATGGCAGTTCCATATTCTTTACAAATCTTCACCAGGGGTGTGAATTTCTCCCTGATCCGATCAAGCTCTTCCTGATAGCTGCTATCAGTGTAGTCCAGTTCTTCAAACCGCTTCTTATCGGCATAGTTACCTGGATTGATCCGTACTTTCTCTACAATTCGGGCAGCTAATTCCGCTGCATTCGGCGTGAAATGAATATCGGCTACCAGTGGAACATGATAACCCCTAGCACCTAATTGCTTCTTTATTTCTTCCAGGTTCTGCGCTTCTTTCATGCTTGGAGCAGTGATCCGAACATACTCACAACCTGCGTTAACCATACGGATGACCTGCTCCACCGAACCTTTGGTATTAAGTGTATCCACTGTAGTCATTGACTGTACTCGAATAGGGTATTTGCCCCCAAGTGGCACATCTCCAATTTGTACAACTCGGGTATGTCGTCTAGCGTAATGAGTCAGGCTGTTGCAATAGTTGATTTTCTCAGTTACGGAGTGGTCCATTTAAGCTATTTGTAGAGTCTGAATTGTGCAAAAATAACTGGTTTATCAGGTATTAAGTTTTGGAAATTGAGGTATTGATGTTACAAATCACCTAATTGAGGCCTTATAAGAATGTCCTCTACTACTGCCCTATCGCTGAGCCTGTAAGTGGCGAGCACCATATCTGCAACATCTTCTGGTTTCATTAGCCTGTCTTCTTCCAAATCTACACCGTCCCAACTAGAGGTAAAGGTAGCTCCAGGAAGTAAAGAGGATACTTTTATTCCGTATTCCTTTAGCTCAGCCCGCAATACCTTTGACATGCCATACATGGCAAACTTCGTGATACAGTAGGATCCTCCATTTTCATATGCCATGATACTGGCTGTCGAGCAAATATTGAAAATATAACCTCTTTTTGCTTCTTTCATCAATGGAATGACCCCCCGTGAAAGGTGATAGGCACTGTAAACATTTGTTTCCATCAACCTTTCCAGGACACCTTGCTCTTCCTCATGAATTTGCCCTGGGACGAATACACCTGTGTTATTAACCAATACCTCTATTGGTTTTCCTAGCAACTTGACAAAATCAATAAAGTCCTCAACGCCTTCCTTTTTGGCCAGATCACATGATATGACGTGTATCTTCGAGTTGAATTCACTTTCCACTTCCCGCTTAAGTTGTTGCAATGAATCCTCACCTCTGGCACAACTTACGATTGAAAATCCCTCCTGAGCAAACATTTTAACTATAGCCTTACCTATTCCTTTTGATCCTCCGGTGACTACCACCAATTTATCCTGATTAGTCATCATGTTTAATTTTTCTACAATTTATAGCAAGCTCCCGGCATCGGATATCAACTGGTATTATTAATTTCGATCATACATGACGAGCTTCGGTAAATATCTTATTTTCATTAAAAACCTCCTGGTTAGACGTGAGTCGTTCAAGACCTATGTAAAACTGACAATAGATGAGTGTGTCAATGTCGGCGTTAACTCCATCTTTATCGTTACGATCGTATCCGTATTCATGGGAGCGGTGACTACAGTGCAGACAGCTCACAATCTGGTCAGCCCCTTTATCCCTGACTATGTGATCTCGTTAGTTGTTAGGGATATGACTATCCTTGAGCTTGCTCCCACTATCATTGCTATCATCTTTGCGGGAAAGGTGGGTTCCAATATCGCAGGAGAACTAGGAACTATGCGAATTACAGAGCAAATTGATGCGCTGGAGATCATGGGTATCAATGCCAACTCGTACTTGGTTTTGCCTAAAGTAATCGCCAGTATTATTATGTACCCCATGCTAGTTGTTATTTCAGCATTCCTCACTATATACGGCGGTTATGCCACAGGGATATTGACTGGTTTGGTATCGGGACCAGACTATATCTACGGCATTCGATTCGAGTTCATAGAAGAAAACGTGTCTTTCGCATTGACCAAATCTATTGTCTTTGCCTTTTTAGTAGCTTCTATTTCTTCGTACAAGGGCTTCTATACGGATGGCGGCGCACTTGAAGTAGGAAAGGCATCTACCAGTGCTGTCACCAATAGTTGCATAGCCATATTACTAGCTGATTATGGTTTGGCTCAATTATTCCTGGCATGATAGAAATAGAAAACATAGCAAAGGCATTTGGAGGCAAACAAGTTTTGTCGGGCATAGATGGCACATTTGAAAAAGGTAAAGCCAACCTAATTATAGGGGCTAGTGGTACTGGCAAAAGCGTGCTCCTCAAAAATATTGTAGGCCTGGTCCAACCTGATACAGGGCAAGTGCTTTACAATGGAAGGTGTTTCACTGGCGCCACTAAAGAGCTACAGACGGAAATCCGAAGAGAAATTGGGATGCTCTTCCAAGGTGGAGCCCTATTCGATAGCAAAAATGTAGAGGAAAACGTCATGTTTCCGCTGGACGTGCTGACCAAACAATCCAAAGAGGAGAAAATTGAGCGAGTCAACTTCTGCCTGGAGAGAGTGGGGCTGGAAAATGTAAACAAAAAAATGCCCTCGGAAATCAGTGGTGGCATGAAAAAAAGAGTTGGTATCGCCAGAGCAATTGTCAACCAACCTAATTATCTTTTCTGCGATGAACCCAATTCGGGATTAGACCCACAAACATCCATCAGAATTGATAACCTGATCAAGGATATTACAGATGAACTAAACATAACAACAGTAGTCGTGACCCATGATATGAACTCTGTTATAGAGATAGGCGATAAGATCATGTTTCTTTTTGAAGGTGAAAAAGTATGGGAAGGTAGCAGTGTAGATATTATGAAGTCCGAGGTAAAGTCATTGAATGATTTTGTCTTTGCAACCCGACTGATGCAAAGCTTGCGATAAAATCATCAAATGCCTTTGGCACTCGGATAATACACCAGAGTGATTTCCTGCGTCAAAAACTTCTTTTTGTAGACCAGGCTTGATCTAGGGTCTGGAATGCTCAAGTCCCGTAGGCCCTGACTCAATCTAAATGCGAACTCCAATGACCTGTATTTGATCCCTAAATTCAGGAAAATGCCCATATCATGACGTTTCATGTGAGTTAGTTCTCCTCGCGGTGTTGCATTAGACAATTCCTTGTCCTCGAAGAGAATCTTTGTAAACCCACTATCCAAAGTCGCTTTACCAGATAGGGCTAGGGTCTGGTACACCCCAACCCCGCCTATCAAATTAATAGCTCTTCTCCATGGAAAATTAACATTGAATCCTACGGGGAATTTCATGAAATTGATTTTTTGTCTGGCTCTGATCGCAGGGAACTCTGTTATGGTCTGTTGATAAATGATTGCAGTATTGATCTCAAAAAAAGAGAACAACGGTTGATAAAAGTTGTAACCGAAAACCGCCCCAGGTCTGCTGGTAGTTTGATATAGGTTTAGGAAAGGACTAGAATCATATTGGGCCAATTTGTAAGTAATGGTAGACTTATTGATACCTGCCATAATACCAAATCGCTGTTGACCTGCTGTCACCCAACTAATAGCAACGAAGAAAAGGATTAAGGATTGCTTCACATTCTCAAAAACAGATAACCTCTCAAATACGCGCCACCCCTATCTCGCAAAACAATTTAAGAAAACAATCTACCTCCGGCCCATATCTACGAGCATTACACCACACGCACAGCAAAACTAACGCTCATCAATATCAAGGGGTATCTAAAATTTCTTGTAGATAATTTTAATGTTCCGGAATATTGCTACACTTTCGGCTTATACAACAGAGAAATTCCATCCATTATGATACGACCAATTTCCAAATGGTTTCCATTGCTGCTCCTATTACTCATCTCATCTACTGGATTTGGGCAGTCTATCCCGCTAAACCCTGATGTAAAGATTGGTACACTCAAGAATGGGTTTAAGTACTATATTCTAAAAAATGGATACCCGGAAAAGAGAGTTGAGTTTAGGCTCGTAGTAAACGCTGGATCCATGCAAGAAGACGAAGATCAATTGGGCCTCGCCCACTTCGTGGAACACATGGCATTCAATGGCAGCAAGAATTTTGAAAAAAATGAATTGGTTGACTTCCTTCAATCTGTAGGTGTCGAGTTTGGTGCAGACCTCAACGCCTATACCAGTTTTGAAGAAACCGTATACATCCTACCCCTACCAACTGATGATGACGAGATCCTTGATAAAGGCTACACTGTCCTTCAGGATTGGGCAGGTGGTCTAAGTTTTGACCCGGAGGAGATAGACAAAGAAAGAGGTGTAGTGACCGAAGAATGGCGTATCGGCCGGGGTGCACAGCAGCGAATGCGTGATGAGTACTTCCCTATTCTTTTCAAGGACTCCAGATATGCTGATCGACTCCCCATAGGCACCAAAGAAATCATCAACGGCGCTCCTTACGAAACTGTAAAGAGGTTTTACACAGATTGGTACAGACCCGACCTGATGGCACTTGTTGTTGTTGGAGATATCGACGTTGCAGCTACAGAAACGGAAATCAAAAAAAGATTCGGAAAGCTAAAACCTGTCAAGGACCCCAGGTCAAAGATTTCCAATACCATCCCTAACCATGACGAAACTTATGTAGCTATTACGAAAGACAAAGAAAACTCGTTTTCAGTAGTACAGTTGATCTACAAGCAAGACAAGCAGAAAGAAGAAACCTTAAGTGATTTCAGGGGCTACTATTTACAAACACTTTACAATATCATGATGGGAAGTAGGCTCAGCGAATTGACGCAAAAAGCTGACCCCCCATTCATATTTGGTAATTCGAGTTACAGCGGATTTGTCCGAGCTGGAGATAACTATTCATCCTTTGCAGTAGTTGGCGAAACTGGTTTCGCGCAAGGGATCGAAACCTTGGCCATAGAAAACGAGCGAGTTAAAAAATATGGCTTCACTCCAAGTGAACTAGATAGGGCCATCAAAGAATTAGAAAGTAGCCTGGAACAGTCCTTGAAAGAAAAGGGTAAAACGGAATCAGATCGTCTCGTTGGAGAGTTAGTTCGAAATTTCCTGGAAAATGAACCAATCCCGGGAATACAGTTTGAGTACGATTTTTTTAAGGAAATAGCTCCTACCATTCAGGTAAATGAAGTTAACGCCCTTGCCAGTAAGTGGATCAAAGACCAGGATCGCGTGGTAATTGTGATGGGAGTGGATAAAGAGGGGGTTGTTCTGCCGACCGAAGAACAGGTGCTGGAGGCTTTGGACATCAAGGATTTGGCAATTGAACCTTATGAGGATGTAGTGAGTGACGAAGGGCTGATTAGTTCATTGCCTCCTGCTGGTACCGTAACTACTAATGAGCTAATCGAACCCGTTGATGTTTCGGAAATCACATTATCTAACGGCGTCAAAATCGTTTTAAAAAGTACCGATTTTAAAAATGACGAAATCCTGATGACGGCATTTAGCTATGGGGGTCACTCTGTTTGCAAAGATGAAGATTACATCTCAGCGTCAAATGCTTCGGGGATTATCAATCAAAGTGGTATTAGCAAATTTTCAGCTATAGATCTCAATAAAATGTTAGCTGGCAAAACCGTGCAAGTAGGCCCATACATAGGTGAGCTTCGAGAGGGACTCAATGGGTCATCCTCTCCAGAAGACTTTGAAATTATGCTACAGCTGGCACACCTATATTTCACAGCTCCCAGAAAAGATGAGACAGCTTTCAAATCTCTTATCCAGCGCAGTAAACAATACTTTCAAAACTTGATGGCCAATCCTCAATTCTACTACAATGACAAATTGAGTCGCATCATGACCTCCGATCACCCACGGGGCGGCGGCTTTCCTACCCCAGAGCAGATGGATCAAATAGATTTTGATAAAGTACATGAGATATTTGCAGATCGATTTCTTGATCCTCAAAACTTCACTTTCTTTTTTGTCGGCAACATTGATCAAGAAATAGCTGTACCACTCTTTGAGCAATACCTGGGGAGTTTGCCAACCGTAGAAAGAATCGAAGATATGGTAGATCTGGGCATTAGACCGCCTAAAAACATCAAGAAAAACATATATAAGGGGGAAGATGAGAAAAGCTTTGTCACCTTAAGTTTTCGAGATGAAGATGACCTGTCACCGGATGATGCCTTCTTGCTAAATGCTCTTGGAGAGGTCATCTCCAACAGACTGATCGAGCTACTCAGAGAAGATGAAAGCGGTGTTTATTCTGTCAATGCATCCGCCGGAGCCACCAAATATCCTTATCCCAATTATCGGATGACAGTTAGATTTCCCTGCGGTCCTGAAAACGTTGACAAACTGATCCAGGCTACTCTCGACGAGCTAAATAATATAAAAGAAAACGGTGTATCAGATGAGGACGTGAAAAAGGTCGCTGAAGCCAAGCAGAATGATTGGGAAGAAAACCTGAAAAACAACGATTGGTGGCTTCGCCGATTAAGTAACTATTACTACACCAAGACGGATCTCAAGAGCTACTACAATTTCCAAAAGCGTGTCAAAGACTTAAACGCTGAGGCATTGCGGCAGACCGCTCAAAAATACCTGGATCTAGACAATTTCATCCAGGTGGTTTTATATCCTGAACCCATGCAAAAGGAATGAACTAAAAGAAAGCAGTCAATTGCATCGATCCAGTATGTACAAAATCAACATTTTCCGATTTCCTTCCGAAATATTGAAGAGTAAGTTGTAAGCCATTCGGAAGTGCCTGTTGCCAATTTACATTTGCAGTGATATTAGTACCCGGCCGCAAAGCATCCAGCAAGACATAACCTAGATAAGAGTTTTCCTCTCCCGTAAAATCAATATCCACCCAACTCATTTTTGCATTTAAGGCACCCTTTCCCACTTTGGTCCAGGTCAGGTTTAGTTGATATTGGTCAACAGTTGATTGCTCCTCGGACACTTCCAGCAACTGGTTTGTCCGTTCTCTTCTAAGATAGTTGGCATTCAGCCGAAAACTCCGAGATGGCTGCCAGGTAACCCCGGGATTCACTTCTCTGACATTTAGGTCAAAATTCCTTGACTCTAGAAAATCTGATGAATTACCTAGGGTTCCCGTCAGTAGTTTAACATTGAAAACATAAATCCTGGCTATGTTTAAGCGCAGGTTGGAAGTCCAGTCTCGTTTCTGGCGAATCTCAAAACCATTGCTAAGTAATTGCTTCCCATCATTCTCCAAGTAAATCAGATCCATGCCAAGCCCAGGTGCTGAGCGGTTGTAAAACAGACTATATCTCCGGCGAGCGTTAGTAGCTACTAATACCTCGCTAGACAGATCTGTGAAGAACGGATTAAGTCTCTTGGCTAAATCGCTGTCAGTCACCTTCTGATTCACGTTGAAGTTAATATTGAATGATACCCTTGAAAGCATTCGTTTCAATCCGGTAGAGTCTCTCCACCTCCTAGGCGTGTAGGCATCGATTGTGTGTGTGTAAAGCGTATTAAATGCTTCTTGGTATTCATCCGTAGGCACAAAGAGTTTGATGTATAATCGTTCATCGGGGTTGATGGCTTCGTAAAATTCGTTGAGATCCTGCACCCCATCGCCATTATCATCCCGCCAGGTATGTGTGCCCTCACCTGTTGTCACAGGAACAAATACAAACTCTCTCCGAAGTTCACGGCTGCTGGTTGTGGAATAAGTCAATCTACTAAGCAGGTGCCGGTTAAAAAACTGATTCGTGGCCTGCAGACGACCTTGTACATTTCGCTCTGTAGGTAATTGGGGGTCCAGCCTATTTTCTACCTGTCGATAGTTTACGGTCATAATCACCTTATTCCTTGCTCTTTTTCGAGTAGATAGGGAAAATGACGCTTGGTCTGAATGTGTAAAATCTTGCATGACTCCCTGTATAGGTATTTGATCATCTCTATACCTGTAGTCTACCTGCATTTGAAGGGATGTGGAATCACCTGCCTTTAAGAATACCGAATGTTCTCTGAAATGCATGGCAGAGCCGATAGTTTCGCCATCATTGTTGCTTACCTCATTTTCATCCAGTCGAAATCGATATCCGGGGTTCCACTTGTTCCACAAAAGCCCGATTTCAGAAAAAGATTGCTGCCACTTTGCGTTGGTATTGATTTGTTCGTTGAACATCAGAAGATGATCGCTTCGCATGTAGAGCTTACCCCATCGTTGGTTTATTTTTAACTTCTGTCTGGTCCCTTCTAACACAATCCCACGTTTGCGATAGTAAAATTGATGATCAATTCGGTTGTACTTATCTTTTTCCAGTTTGATGTTTGAGCTGATCATAATCTCTTCCTGAGCAGAGGAATCGTATGGTGATAAATAGTTCCAATCTCTGTCAAACTCAATGTATCTAAACCTATCAATGGGGCGAAAATCCTGACCATTCAGCTCAAGGTCAGCACCAATTATGGCTTGATACTTCTTCATGATGGGGAGCTTTCTTTGCTTGCTTCGCCAACCTGCTTTCCATGCAAAACCCACATTATCCGAGTCATCAAGAGAAGAAAATAGATTTCTATCATGATTAGAAATAGCCAGTTCCTGGTAAATAGAATCGTACTTACCCAACTTCTGGCCTAACCCAAAAGTGGTCATCAGGCGTTGGTTTGGAGTGGTCAACCTGATCACGGGCTCATATACTCCTTGCGGCTGCCCATTGATGGGAGGCACCCATTGATATATGCGTCCATTGGCCGTGCTTTGTACCAAAACGTAATTGCCAAGTCCCAGACCTAATTCCGTGAAAGAGAGGCTAAACCGAGCACTATCCCTATTTTGAGAGGCTTCGTACACCGTATAGGTGATATTTTCTATAGTAACTTGCTTGCGGGCATACAGGATTCGGTTTTCATCAAAGTCCACAGAGTCTATGCCACCAATAACAGCTGCTTGGGCATCGTCCCCCGCCAGCTGTAGCGAAGCCAGCTCTAGCGTGTCTAAATCAAACCCCAGCGTATTACTCGGATTGTCCTTTTCTCTGTAAATACTGAAGTAAAACTTTGTTCTATCAGTAGCCAGAAGTTGATTGAATGATAGATTCGATCGGCCATAATTTTGCTCCGCATATTCGAAGTCTATTCTAATCCTGGAAAATTGGGTGATGACCACATTTGCATTGAAGGTAACCTCACCTAAATTGTAGTCGATGACGTAATCGTTATCAAACCCCCTATTCAAGAGTTGTCCATCGAGATAAACCTTCTCAGAATTGGCAAGCACAATAATAAATCGTTCACCTTCTGCCCCACGTAATCGATAAGGCCCTTGCACACCCTCTATCGGATCTACAGCGATGGAAGCAAACTTACCTTTAGCAACGGAAGCATTGACTTGACTAAATGATTGCCATTTTCCTACAGAATCCTTGACGGTCAGACTTAGGCCTTGTACGTTCTTGTAGTACTTCAAGAAGTAGCTCTCAGTGAAAGGGTTCTTCAGTACCACATCGCCAGCGGTAAGGCCGAAACGATCATTGTAGATCTTCACAAACACATTATCAAAATCTCTAAGTTGCTGTGTATTACCCTCAGGTTGATAAGGAATATTCTGATCGGTGATAACTGCCTGGATACTAAGGTTGTCTGAAAGTCGCCCCTGCATCTGGAGATTTAGTGAGGAATTGACAAATAGACTTTGACGATTACCAAAACTCACACCTCTGGATATCGTACCTGACTTATTGAGTCCAGCACTTGAAAAAAGTTGTTGTCGCTGAAGCGTTTGGCCTTGGGATTCTCTTTTGATAATAGATGACCCTGCATACTCATAAGCGGCGATTGGTCGACCTGTCATAGGTGTCGTAAACACAGAAGAAATAACTCTGTAACAAACCTCTAGCTCAACGCTATCTGTAGTAGGCAGTGTCAAGGTGTTATCAGTTTCGTCAAAATCAAAGTGAATATCCTTGTCAAGAAGGTAAACTGAGCTTGGTTCAATAGGTAGACTGTCCAATTTGAAAAACCTGGAGTTTCCCGGGATACTTTTACATCTCAGATTGCTCAACTGTGCCATTACAGGGCCAGCCAAATTAAGCAATACGAGAAAGATGGATGCTCTAACTAGGAGTCGGAAGTGATATATAGAATGAGGTACCCTCTCCCATCTCTGACTCGAACCATATGTTTCCGTTTGCTTGCTCAATCCCTTTCTTAGCGATAGCCAGACCAATACCGCTACCCATTTCTTTGGTACTAAAATATGGAGTAAATACCTTTTCTCTCAGTCCTTCGGGTATACCAGCTCCGTTATCCTGTACAGTCAGCAGCACCTTTGTGCCTCGTTTCCGAAGACTGATCTTAATCGAAGGCTTCTGATCATCTACCGCCTGAACGCCATTTAGGATAAGATTATTGAGTATTCTTCCCAGCATTTTGGGATCAGCACATACTTCAATACCAGGCTCGACTTTCGCTTCGATTGAGACATTTTCATTTTGATAAAGTCCGCTGATATCGGCTACTAGCTCTGAAAAGTCAAACACCTCATTTTCAGGGATTGGCATCTTGGCAAACTCCGAAAACGAATCTGCTATGGCTGACAGGGTATCAATCTGAGTAATAAGTGAATGCAATGATTTGTATTGAGGGGAGCTTCTCTCGATACTACGCTGCATCTGCTGGATTTTCAAACGCATCGGTGTCAATGGGTTTTTGATCTCGTGAGCCACTTGCCTTGCTATCTCCTTCCAAGCCGTTTCTTTCTGGCTCTTCACAAGCGCTTCTTTACTTTCCTCCAACTTCGCCACCATATGATTGTATTCTTTTACTAACCCCCCTATCTCATCTTCGGCATCATAGTCAATAGGTTGATTCTCTTCCTGAAGATTGGTCTTTCTAAGTCTATCTGAAATCAGCCGAATAGGGTTTGTGAGAGACTTTAGTGCGGCATTTCCCGCAATGACACTCAGTAGAAAAATCATTGTGAATACAATTGCCAGGTTATTAAATACAGCTATTTGTTGTCTATTGAGGTGATTCTTAGAGTCGAAAAAAGGCATGGAAATTATGGCAAGAAGTTTACCTGTTTCAAACGATCTGATCCCGGTAAAAGAAGACTTATAGTTTAATTTTCCAATAGACTCTTCCAACACGATTCCCTCATCTTCATGTCCTTTGATAAACGATAGGGCCTTAGGATTGATATATTTTGAAAGAAGTTCCTTATTGAATATTTCAGGTTGACTAGATGTGATCAAAAAACCCTGATCAGAGTACACATTGAGGTCTACTTGCAAAAACGTGGCTATTTCCGTGATCTTATTAGCGTACTCGTCTCTATTGATCCTGTTAGATAGGAATAGTTCCGTGTCGGTGGTGACATTTTCAGCAACATTTCTAGCCCTTTTTTGATAGCTGCGGTTGATCTCATCACGATAAGAGTTGTTGAGCAAATTGAGCAAGGCGATACTTACTACCAACATGGGTATGAAAAACGATACACCAACGTAAAATTGAATCTTATTAGCAAGACTAAACTGGTGTCTTTTGTCAAAGTACCGTAGCATTTGATAGATAACACCGATGCTTAGAAGTGAGAGTAGGAAAAGAAAGGAAAAATTAGCAACAACTGATTTGAATTCGTAGCGATCGGATGCTATCACAAGAAATTGACCGAAGTCCGCGTCGATGCCCAGTAGGTGCTTATCCCCAAGCTCCATCCCACCCTTTCTGGTGCGCAACCTGGCCAAGAGGCTTTGATCCACATTCCCTTCAAATGCATATTTTCCCTCGGTATAGACAAGGTTGTCGTTTTGGTACACTGCATAATCATAGCTTTTGCTTCTCCCCCCACTGGATTCCACAAGCAGAGACGGGAAAACACTCTTGGGAATATACTTTTTGAGCGCGAGTTCGATTACGATGTGCCCCATAACCACCTCGAAATTCTCTACCGCCACGAAACACACGTACTTATTTCTACTTGCTTCATTTCCTTCCTTAAAGTAGATGTTATCAAAGTCTGTCCTGAGCTCCTCCAATTTAAACTCTGACTCATATTCTTGTAGCGTTTTCGTTTCCGTCAGTAGTATAGGTTGTCCGTCTTTTCCAAACTGATATACTCGAATATCATACTTATCAAAGTAGCTATTGAAATACTGTCGAAGGATTTTTTCCTTTACATTTTGATTGGCAAGTAGCCTACTCATAAACCTTGTTCTTACATAAGGATCCTTTTTGATTTCCAGCAATATCTCCGAAAGAAACAACTCTCCTAAGACATCATTTTTGATAAATACTTCATTAGAGAATCTTAACTTGTTTTGCTTATCTCGACTTTCAAACTCCTTGTATATCGCTAAAGAAGACAATACCGAAGCTGTAGAAGCAATTAAGATGAGATACAGAAAAGTGGTAAACCTGACTCGAAAATATTGAAAACTGAGACCTGTAAGGTCTAGAACAGCCCAACACGATAACTGAATGGCGATAATGTAGAGAGCATGCCCTCGGATGACTATTCCAAACAGCAAAGTCCCGGCAGCAATGATCAGCCACCGCGACAAGACATGAGGACAGAGTTTACCTAAAAGCTTATAGAAAACATGATTGAAACAGAAATAGATAATACCCCCGAGTACCGGGCTCAGATATGTAATACTTCTTACTAGGCCAAATGAAATAGATTCGCTGATATCCAAACTTATTTGTGAGTTGTGAATCAGAACTGAGATCGTTTCATATACCAGATACGCATTGAGAAGCGACAAGGTAGCCACCAAAATGCCAAACATATACGACGCAATCGACCTTGATACTATTAGCCTGGTCAGTCGGAGCTTAGCGCTGTTTCTCAAAAGTAAAATGGCAAAAACAAGCAACATGGCCTGGTCTATCAGAAAGTCTCCCAGACTATTGGACAAAACACCAAAAGTGAAAATGATGGGATCAAAAAGAAAAAAGTCACTTAGCGGTTGAGAAACCCCATAGTAAAGTCCAACTTTCGCAAACAGCATAACAAAAAACACTAGAGACAGAAAGCGCCCTCTATCTCTGCGGCATACCGAGAGTTGAGAAATCTCGGAAATAGCAAAATATATGGTATAAACCAGCGCTACGAACAAGATAAAATGAAATAGCCATCCGGTCGGCTTATCATTTATAGCTATACTGAAAAGATGGTGTCCTTGAAAATACAATGGCTCACCATCCGAGCTCAATTCTGCTTTTACCTTGCCAAATACTACCTCATTATATCCTGGTTGCAAATACTGATTTTGCAATCTGTACTGCATGTATATAGGTAAAAATGTGAAGAGTTCTACCTTTCGACTGGTACCAAAGACGAGTACTTTTTTCTGTACAAGGTATTTGTTTGCCTCATTGTACAGGAAAATGGTGTCGGAGTTGCGCAATTCACTATAAGATGGTGTAGGTAGATTAGTGTTCCAAAAGAACAGACGCCCGTTGTCATAAGCCACTACCGGGTCTACGAGAAGGTCTTCAACCTCCAACGGAAGGTCATTTTCTACTCGCTCCGAAAGCCTTTCCAATACTTCCTGGTGTAGCCGTATATGATAATCGAGTCTCTTCTGGACAGAATCAACAGGTTTTAAATAGACCGAATGCGCAAGCCAAGACAATAATCCTATTGCTAAAGTCCCAAGCCATACAATAGCCAGATGTTTCCTTTTTCTCATAAATGCACGGAAAACAGTTTTAAATATAATCCATCAACCCTACTAAAGGGAAGGGTCATATTTAACTCCGCCAAAAACATGCAAAAAAAGAATTCTGGAATACCGGAAGTTTAACGGATATGAAAGTAAAGCGAGCAATGCGACAGTAACAACATAGACTTCTATGTTGGGATTGCCAAACAAAAAATACAGAATGACAGAAGCCACTAGAAATATGCCAACAGAAAGGGCATAACTGACATACATGGCTCCATAGAAGAATCCAGGCTCTCTCTCAAAACGAAATCCACAGTGAGCGCATTGCTCATTCATTTCGCCAAATTTGGATAGTTTGGCAGGTGAATGAGTAAACATTGCCCCTGATCTACATCTAGGACATTTGCCCTTTAAGACGGCTTGCAAGGCTTCTTTTTCGCCCATTGATTTTACTATTTCTATACCAAAAAAAAGCCACCACTGCTATCAGAAGATAAGGTGTACAAAACAAATAAATAATCCCGGTGTTAAGTCCTGCCGCGAAAGAGGTCTCTCCATGACTAACATTATTAACCACCTGAGTTCTACACATCGCGCACTGCGCCATAGAAACCACAGGAGAGAGAAAAAGCAAGAAGGCGGCTGTAATACTGAGTATTAACTTCATAGCTTAAAATTAACATGAGACTCTCTATTAACATCACGCCAAAACTTAAAGTTTGGTGGTGGGGTAGAAAACATTAAATTAAGGGTATTAGCAATCAATTTTGAGCATGATGGCAAGCTGGATCAATGAACCGAGCGATTGGAAGTATGAAAAAAATCGGTTAGAGATGTTTGTAACTGGAAAGACCGATTTCTGGAGAAAGACCCACTATGGTTTTACTGTTGATGATGGACCTTTTTTCTATACACGCAGAGGAGGAGAATTCGAAGTATCTGCCAAAATATCAGCAGACTACCAAGCACGATATGATCAAGCTGGTCTTATGATCAGAGTAGACGAAACGATGTGGATCAAAGCTGGGATTGAATATGTCGATGGCAGATTTCATGCAAGCACGGTAGTCACAAGAAATTTTAGCGACTGGAGCCTAGTGGCACTGGGGAAAAACATGGATGCTATTTTCATAAAAATGCTACGGAAGTTGGACGCAGTAGAAGTTTCCTATTCCATAGATGGATCAAACTATCAATTGATGCGTTTGGCCTATTTTCCTGATAATATTCCTGTGGATATAGGTCTGATGGCGGCCTCCCCGGATGGCGAAGGCTTCAATGCAAGGTTTGATCACATCCAAATTAAACATCTACCCGATCAAAGAAGAATCAACTGGCTATCAGAAAACGCCTAGAACTAAAATAGGTAATAGTCCCTGATCATAAAGTACACAATCACGCCAGTGACGGAGACATACAACCAAATCGGATAAGCAAACTTGACCAACTTACGATGTCTGGATATTTGATTGGAGAGTGCGTAGTAAAAAGCCATCAGAACAAAAGGCACCACCCCTATGGACATCCCAATATGAGATAGAAGCACAAAAACATATATCTTTCGCGAGAATCCGACTCTTGAAAGCTCTAAAGCACTTAATTCTCCGTTCCCATCAACGTCACCATATCTAACAGAGGGAGCACTTGAGTGGTAGACTATGTACGTAACAAGGAAGATCACACCGAGTATCAAACAAGTCAACATCAAATTGCGATGAAGCACAATGCTTTTTTGCTTGACCGCGATCAATGCTAGAACCAATAAGAATGCAGTGACACTATTTATTCCGGCAATAACATGTGGCAGAACAGATATCCAATTTCCAGCTCCAAATTTCAGAGGTGCAAAAAGCAATAAGGCCACCACAAGGGGAATAATGACAGAAACCCATCTTATAACCTTAACATATCGCTCATTACTTTGTATTTTCATCCTTTCTCAGTGTCATTAGAAGGTCTACTTCTGTTACTAACCGATCTACATCCTCCATAGTTACCTCATAAACGCCTTTCACAGCAGCATCTCGAGCTACTAATAGGAAAAATGGTTTTGCGTAATGTTCCTCCAGGCAGGAGGAAATTTCTTGATCCACGATATAGTTGAAGTCAATAGAGGAAAGGTAGCGTTTTACTCTGTTTTCTTGATTGCGCTGTGGAATTGAAAGTTCTCTGTCGTTGCAAAAAACCAAAGCGTTACTCAATTCACAATCAGGGGAAACATACCCCAGCGTATCCAAATGAAATTTATTCTCACCAAAAGCCTGTAAAAAAAGGTACCAGACCACTGGTACCCCTAATATGACAAGGAGAAAAACTCCTTTAAATAGCTTTTTTAAAACCAACCCCTATCTAAGATAAGACCTGCAAAATAGCATCAGCCTGGAACAATAGAATAAAGATCAGGAATACGATAAAGAGCATCGGCAATACGATCGACAGCTTTAGCGATTTCTTCTCATGCCCAAGATGCATAAATTCAGCTACTATGTAGTATGCTTTGAAGATAGTAAGCACAATGAAAACCACTATCCGGAGCCATTTGTACTCATGGGGTACCGTAAAGGCTATTAAGAACTCGAATGCAGTAATAACTGCCAAGATTATCGTCACCTTCACAAAGAGTTTTACTTTCTCTTTGTTAACTGGTTTTACCTCTATTTGAGAAACTTCTTCCATCTATCTTAAAAACTATTTTATACCAAGTAAAAGAATGTGAAAACAAAGACCCAAACCAGGTCTACAAAGTGCCAGTATAGACCGACCTTCTCTATCATTTCATAATGACCAACCTTCTCTAATTTACCAACTACCGTCTGGTAAAATATAATAAAGTTGATAACCACTCCACTAAGTACATGAAAGCCATGAAAACCTGTGATAAAAAAGAACAATGCCGCAAAATTAGATGGTCCGTATTGATTCATTGTCAAATTCGCACCAAAGAATATTGATCCATCTAGCAGTCTGCCGCCATATGCGGTACCATGAATAAAGTGAGACCATTCCCAAGCCTGACAACCTAAGAAAACTAAACCTCCTACGATGGTCCAAAGCATCCATTTCTCTACACCTCTCCTATCCATGCGTTCACCTGCTTCCACAGCCAATACCATAGTAACGCTACTCATGATCAAAATAAATGTCATGATCCCCACGAATACCAGTGGCGCATGTAGTCCATGCAAGAACGGAACTGCCTCAAAAACCTTTTCCGGAATAGGCCAGTAAGACTGCGAAAAGATAAAATCCTCTACGGCTCCATCGTAAGCTGGATGGCTAAATCTGATCGTTCCGTAAGTAACGAGGAGCGCTGAAAATGAAAAAGCATCTGACAATAAGAAAAACCACATCATGAGTTTTCCATAACTCGCTTTCATTGGAGCTAATCCTCCGCTCCAGATATTTTGCTTTTTTTCATCTACGATGACCGCAGTACTAGACATAGTTTGATACTAGTTATTTAAAATCAAAAATAAATATAAATACAACCAAAGTCCACCTAGGAAATGCCAGTATGTAGCGCACATTTCGATCTGTGCCATACTTTTCGAATGAACCTTGTATCTAAACGCATTAACAAGTACGATCCCTAAAAATACCACTCCACCAACTAGGTGTGCAACGTGCAATCCTGTGAAGATATAGATGAATGACCCTGCTGGGTTCCCCACAAAAAAAACGTCTTGGGCCACCAATTCCCTCCAAGACAAATATTGTCCAACAATAAAAGCCAAGGCTAAAACACCCGTAACAACTACTCCAAGTCGTATCCTAAAAAGATTATTTTGCTTGGCAGAGATGTAAGCAAAGTGCAAACTCGCGCTACTCATCACAATCAAGATCGATGTCACATTGAACATCTTAGGAAAGTCGATCAACAACCAATCACCTTCCGCTTTCTTCACGATGTAAGCGCTGGTTAAGGAAATAAACACCATTACAACTGATATAATAAACAGCCACATAGCAAATTTCTTCGGATGCATGGATCTTACCATGACTCCATTTTTGTCCAATATAGATGCAGTATTACTCATCCTACTTTATCAATTAAAAAGGCAATCTGAACAATAGGCAAATAGATAAAAGATCCGAACATGATCTTCAAAGCCGACTTCCTGGACGTATCCTTCATCAATAAAAAAGTCTGACCAAGGAAAAGTGTACCACAGATAGTAGCAATCATCCCGCTAGTGATACCTGTCAATCCAAAATAAGTTGGAAGAAGCCCTAATGGTAGTAAAAACAACGTATACACCATAATGTTAATAGCTGTACTCAAATCTTTTCTACCACCACCTGGAAGAAGTTTAAACCCAGCTTTCTTGTAATCTTCATCTGCTACCCATGCAATCGCCCAAAAATGAGGAAATTGCCACACAAATTGAATTCCAAAAATGATCAATGCTTCCAACGTTACCTGTCCGCTCGCCGCTACCCAACCTATGAGTGGAGGCAAGGCTCCGGGTATAGCTCCTACAAATACCGCAATAGGTCCTACTCTTTTTAGTGGCGTATAGATAAAAGCATATAATACTATAGAACTAAAGGATATTACAACTGTCAACGGATTACTTACCAGATAAACCAGCCAAAGTCCAAGTGCTCCTGTAAGTACAGCAAACAACTTGGCCTCATATCGTGATATCCTGCCTGTGGGAATTGGACGTTTCTCCGTCCTGGACATCACAGCGTCAAACTTCTTTTCAATGATTTGGTTGATGGTGACAGAGGCTCCTGAAATTAAAAAACCACCTAAGACAAATATTAGGAATTTGGCCCAGTCTAAAGCACCTTGTTGCGCTAACAAATAACCAAATCCCGAAGAAAAAGCTACAAGAAACGACAACCTGAATTTTAGAAGCTCAAAAAAAGCAAGGGGCTTCCCTTTGACAATATCCCTTCTACCCAATAAGGAAATCATACCGATATCCTCCTTTCATTTTCTATACTGATCAAAATCAAATAAAATATAGCACCAAATAAAATTGATCCTCCAAGTAAATGTAATGGTTGTAAAAAAGCAGGGACCTCAAAATACGCCATGCCTGCTCCTCCAGCAATTTCAGCTATAGTGATAGCCGATATCAGCAACATGACCTTACCCAATTGCGAAGTCATCAATACTTTTAGCCTACTTAGCAAATACACCATCCAGCCACAGAGCGCTGCAAGTAATAGAGAAAAGGTTCTATGAATATAGAAAACCTCAGTAAGGTTCGAAATCCAATTGCTTCTCAAGACTCCCGCAGACACTAACCCATCTATATCTTCACGCACCTGAGTACCCATCATGACTTGTGGTAAAAACAAGACCATCATAATCACTGACATCCATTTGAAATTTCTGGTGGTTGCTCCTATACTTTTTGAACTACCAAGACTTAAATGCCAGGTATAAATCAGTAGAGCTACCAGCAGCAATGCTAAAGCCATATGAAACGATACAAATCCAGGCAAAAGATTGGTCGATACAACGAGGGAACCAACCCATCCCTGAAAGATTACCAATACCAAAGTGCTGAGCGCAAGGATCGGAATCAACCGGTTCTCACTCCAATAAGAGAAAGAAAATAAAGCAGTTACGACGATCAAAAGGCCGATAGCTACGCCAATAAGTCGGTTGACATATTCAATCCAAGCCTTTGTTGGATTGAAAGACTCCTCCTGATGGATCAAAGGATCATTTGAAACACGAGAAGCTAATTGACTCATTCCCACTGATGCAAGTACAGTTGACAGTCTCTGGTTCTTCATGACTCTTTTCTGCAGAAATACTTCCTGATAGCCGTCAGGTAATTCTGAAACATTGTTTGGCGGAAAATATCCTGCAAAACACTTCGGCCAGTCAGGGCATCCCATGCCAGAACCTGTTACTCGAACGATACCGCCTACAAGGATTAGAAAGTAGACAGCAACAATCGTGGCTACATTTATATTTCTAAAAGCCTGCTTACTAAGCTTCATCCTCAGCTTTCACCTTCGGAGTGACTTCTTCAGGTTTGGCCAGTTCATTTTCATAATCCGTATTGGACTCAGGAGTGGCCGAGTATGGTACTGTCTGAGGGATAAAATCATCCTCTGCTCCAGGTTTGGAGTAGTCATAAGGCCAACGATATACTTTCGGTATCTCTCCAGGCCAATTGCCATGCCCAGGATTGACAGGGGTAGTCCATTCCAAGGTATTAGATTTCCAGGGATTGGCTGGTGCTCTTCTCCCTCTGTAAATGCTATAGAAGAAGTTGAAAAGAAATATAAACTGAGCTCCGAAAGTCAGGATAGCTGCAATACTTACGAAAGAGTTGAGGTCAGCAAAAGTGCTGAATGCATCAAAACTGGTAAAAGAATAATATCTCCTGGGGAAACCTGCAATTCCAATGTAGTGTAGCGGGAAAAACACCAGGTATACACCTACGAAAGTGGACCAAAAATGAATGTAACCCAACTTCTCGTCCATCATCCTACCAAACATCTTGGGGAACCAATGATAGACCCCTGCTAGCAGTCCGAAGAAAGAAGCACTACCCATCACCAAATGAAAGTGTGCTACAACGAAGTAAGTGTCGTGAAGGTTGATATCTACGGCAGAGTTACCTAAAAATAACCCAGTCAATCCACCCGAAATAAAGAAGGATACTAATCCAATGGAGAAAAGCATGCCTGGTGTAAAGACAATGTTACCTTTCCACAATGTCGTGATGTAGTTAAAAGCCTTCACGGCTGATGGCACGGCTATAATCAAGGTCAGGAACATAAATATTGACCCAAGGAATGGATTCATTCCTGTGACAAACATATGGTGCGCCCAAACGATAAAACTCAAAAATGCAATTGCCAACATAGAACCTATCATGGCTCTATAACCAAATATTGGCTTCCTGGAATTTGTGGCTATAATCTCGGATGTGATACCCAAAGCAGGCAGAATTACAATATACACCTCGGGATGGCCCAGAAACCAGAATAAATGCTGATACAAAATCGGACTCCCTCCCATATTAGGAAGCGCCTCACCGCCAATGTAAATTTGAGATAGGTAAAAACTCGTTCCGAAAGACCTATCAAAAACCAGCAGCAACGCTGCAGCAAAAAGTACCGGAAATGAAAGTAGGCCTATAACAGCTGTGATGAAAAATGCCCATATAGTTAGAGGCAGTCTTGAAAACGACATCCCCTCTGTCCTTAGGTTAATGACTGTAGTGATATAATTGATCCCTCCTAGCAGTGTAGAAGCGATGAAGAAAACCATCGCAACCAGCCACAAAGTCATCCCAGCTGCTGAACCTTGAATAGCCTGAGGCAAAGCACTCAATGGTGGATAAACGGTCCATCCTCCAGCCGCAGGTCCTGTTTCGAGGAACAACGAGATGAACATAATAACGCTGGACAAGAAGAAAAACCAGTAGGAAAGCATGTTCATAAACCCGGATGCCATATCTCTGGCCCCAATCTGTAATGGGATCAGGAAATTGCTGAAAGTGCCACTTAAACCAGCTGTCAAGACAAAGAACACCATGATAGTACCATGCATGGTCACCAATGCCAGGTAAAACTCCGAGTCTAACTTACCGGAAGTGGTGATCCACTTACCTAGAAGAGGTCGTAACCATTCCAAGTCCATGTCCGGGAAACCTAACTGGAGCCTGAAGATTACAGAAAGTGCACCCCCAATGATAGCCCAGAATATACCCGTAATCAGGAACTGCTTAGCAATGATCTTATGATCAGTAGAGAAAATATATTTAGAAATAAAACTCTGTTCATGATCATGATCATGCTCGTCATGATGCCCCATATCTCCGTTTTCAGACATAGCTACTTTTTTATCGTGAATTTCTTACTACCAGGTTATCAACTGCTTGCGCAGCCGGAATTGTTTCAATCCCGGCAGCAATCATTGCCGCATCCCGCAAGTCAGCAGGAACTTCAGACAAGTACTCCGGATTTTGTTTCAGCCAAGGTTCTTGCTCAGCATACCATTTGGCATAGTCTTCCGGCTCATCTACTACGATGATATACTTCATCCCGAAGTGACCTTTGCCACATATCTTATTACAAACCAGTTCAAAGTTAAAATCTGGATTCCCTGTTTCTATTCTTAAATCCGCGGTAGACTTGGTAGGTACGAACCAAAACCTCGTTGGCATGCCTGGGACAGCGTTCATCTGTAGTCTAAAATGCGGTGAATATACACTATGGATCACATCTCTTGCTCTGATATTGAGCAATACTGGTTTTCCTTTTGGTACATGTAGTTCTCTACCAAAAAAATCATCATGCGTGCTTCGATCTGTCAGATCCATGCCTGCGACATTAGAAGCATCCGTTTTCTTATAATCGTAGTCACCAATTTTACCATCGGCACCACCATAGCGTACTGCCCAAGAGTATTGATAGCCGAGCACCTCTATCACTTCCGAATCATCTGGGGCCTTCTGAGTAATATCCACCCAGGCCTTCCATCCGGAAATAATGAGTAGCGCAAGAACTACTGCAGGAATCCCAGTCCAAATGTACTCTAGTGTATTATTATGGGGGTAATAGAAGGCTTTACGATCTTCTCGATGTTGATACTTGTATGAAAAGCCAAATAGCAGTATTTGAGTCACTATGAAAACGAAACAGGTTATCGCCATCGTAATCCAAAACAATCTATCAGTAACTGCTCCATGTTCTGAAGCTAAAGGCTGTACATACGATTCGTCTAACCCGCCAAATGAGAAGTAAAAGAAACCGATAATACCGAGTACTAAGAATACAATCATCAATGATGCCTGTATCTTATTAGCAGGAGAAACCTGTTTTGTCGTGTTACCTCTGACTATACCAACTAGTGTAGACACCCGGAAGATGGTGATCAATATCGCCAGGATTAAAACTACCGCTACAACTATAACTAAATTCAACATATCTCTTTAATCCTAATATCTTTAAATATGATGATGTAAACTTTCTTCCAACATAGGATGATTCTTGGCAAACAGAGGGGCTTTCGATAATTGATTCAAGACCACATAGATAAAAGCTCCGGCATATACAAACATTAGCCCAAGTTCTAAAAACCCAAATCCACCATTTTCTTTCAACGTCCCAGGGACGATCATTAGATAGAAGTCTAGCCAATGACCAACAAGTACAATTGGTGTTACCACTTTAATAATTCTTGCATGTCTCTTCGCATCCCTGGTCATTAGAATTAAAAAGGGTAGAAAAAAGTTTAAAATAAGATTCAAAAAGAAGAGAGGCGCATAGTGATCATTTTTCCATCTTTCGACAAAATAGACAGACTCTTCAGGAATGTTGGCATAATAGATCAAAAGGAATTGCGAAAACCAGATATAGGTCCAGAAGATGGAAAACGCGAATACAAACTTACCCAGGTCATGTATATGGTTGGAATTCACTACCGAAAGTAGTCCCTGATCTTTTAGTAGCACTACAATCAAAGCGGTCAATGCCAGTCCGGATACCCACCAACTCGCGAAAACATACCATCCAAACATCGTGCTGAACCAATGGGTATCAATCGACATCACCCAATCCCAGGCAGATATAGAGGACGAAACAGCAAAGAAGACAATAAATATGGCAGAAATGCTGCGCAACTTGTACCAGTGATTGGTACCGCCTTCCAAGTCTTCGGAAAAGGCCATTTTCTTCAATTTGACAAATAACCAATACCATACACCAAAGAAGATAATCATCCTAGCTAAAAAGAATACAGGCAAAGAGGGGTGATCGGATAATGGCCAAAAGAAAAATCCTTTTTTGCCATCTATAATCGAATCGTATTCCGGAGAACTTGTATCGTACAATGAGTGATGTGTCCAGTGAAATATATCATGACCAACAACCCAATAAGAAGCAAACATGATCAACCCTGCAAATGGTATCCACGCTCCATAAGCTAAAGGAATTCTTTTGATGCCAGACGACCATCCGGCTTGGGCTGCGTATTGAATAGCAAAAAACAAAACTCCGATCAATGCCAACCCAGTGAAAAAGACATTATTAATCCAGATATTAGCAAAAACTCTTTTGGACCAATGAAACGCATGATGAGCGCCTTCTTCCGCACCTTGGTGATCATGTCCACCCGTAGCCGCCAATATTATGCCGAGCACAGCCAATAATAAACCTACACCTATGAAAATCAGCAGGTTCTTTTTGGTCTTGGCTGTAAAATCAAACTTCTCTTCTACCATAATGGTTATGAACTGAATTGTTTATTGCTTTTGTAAAACCTGAACGTATCTAACAATCTTCCACCGGTCCTCAGAACTGATCTGGGAAGCATGAGCTCCCATTCGGCCCTTTCCATTTGTGATTACATGGTAGATGTGCCCCCCGGGTTTGTCAACAACCGATGCAGAGGTATAAGCCGTAACGCCTTTATATACCTGACCTACCTTACCGTCCCCTAAGCCTTCTTTTCCGTGGCAATGCTCACAGAATCTACCGTACAGTTCTTTTCCAGCTTTAACCACGTCCGCAGTACTATCTAGAGGATTCACAAGTAACTTGGCCGCCAAATCA
>JAHCMJ010000091.1 GCA_019192485.1 Cyclobacteriaceae bacterium HetDA_MAG_MS6
ATTTATCGATGAGTTTCAAACCCGGGACAATATACAGGGAGAAATGCTTCAAATGCTGCTGAAGCGTCTCATCATCAAAATCACGCGACTTGCCAGAGCGCAAATGATGACAAGAGAGTTGGATCACCAGCAAATAGATATTGTGCGAAAATTCAACACCCTGGTAGATCTAAACTATCGAGCTAAAAAGCAAGTAGCCGACTACGCAGAATTACTTTTCAAATCTCCCAAAACCCTTTCCAATCTATTTGCCAAATACAATCAGAAATCACCCTTGCACATCATCCATGAGCGTATTACACTTGAAGCACGTCGTTTGCTTATATATACAGATAAGACCGCGAAGGAAATTGCTTATGACCTTGGATTTGATGAAGTAGCCTCCTTTCATAAGATGTTCAAAAAAATCACTGGAGAAACACCACAACAGTTTAAAACCAGCCATCAAAAAGCGTCAAACGCAGCTAGATAGAAGTAGAAAGGGAAAAATCGACAATTCCTTGGGAAATGCTGACTCTCACCAAGGCTTCTAGCAGCCGTAAAATTGTATTGTAAATCGAAACACAAAATTTTAAACAATACAAATTATGTCAACTTTCAATGTACCCACCAGAGATGAAGTCAGTGAAGCCAACCAAGCCATCTTTGACAATCTTCAAAAAGGACTCGGATTCGTACCGAATCTCTATGCCACTTATGCCTATTCAGATACAGCTCTAGGCGATTACCTAGCTCTACAAAACAGAAAAAGCAGCTTAAAAGCCAAAGAAAGAGAAATCATTAACTTGGTTGTAAGTCAGATCAATGAATGTGCTTACTGCCTGGCTGCACACACAGCACTTGGAAAGATGAATGGCTTCACTGATGATCAAATCCTGGAAATCAGATCAGGAGAGGCCTCCTTTGATGCCAAGTTTGATGCGCTGGCCAAATTCGTGAAAGACATCACGATTAATCGTAGCAAACCAAGTGCTGAAGTGGTGGATAACTTCTTTGCTGCTGGGTACACCAAAGAAAACCTGGTAGATACTATCGTCGTCATCGGTGATAAGATGATCAGCAACTTCTTGCATGGCGCAACCCAAATCCCTGTTGACTTCCCTGCTGCTCCTGAACTTGAGGAAGTTGCAGCATAAAAGATTACAAAACACATTTAAATAAGAAAAAGTAATGAAAACGCTATTCGGATTATTAATGACTGCTATCCTCCTAACTGTAAGTGTTGATGGTGTAGCGCAGAATGGAAAAGCTAAGAAGGTAAAACTTAGTCAAACTACCGGAGCCTTTAAGCAAACAGAATTGAAACTAAAAGCTGGTAAAACCTATGTCTTTGAAGTGTCAAATGATGGTGTAGATCATGAGGTAGGTTTTGTTGTTACTCCAAAAGGAAAAACAGAGCAAGAAAACCACATTGCAGAAGCATACTTGGAAAAAGTAGTTGGTGACGGACAAACGGCGTCCTCCAAGGAGGTGACGTTGGAAAAAGGAGAGTACGTATACTTCTGCCCACTCAATCCCACACCACAATATAGCTTAATTGTAGAATAGTTTCTAGTGAGTATTTGACCTGGGTCGCTCTTGATAGGGCGACCCTTTTTTATTACACTAAATCTAAAATGATATGGACAGTTACAGCAAATTTTTAACACCCATTACACGAAAGATCTTCTTTTTGATACTTAGCTTGATCAACGCTCTGCAAGAAACACTTCCAACGCAGCAAGTAGCTAAGAAATAACCTCGTAGGTGCTCAGCTCAAATCGAGCAGTTCCGGACTTCATAAGCTCCTCCCATTTCTCATTGAAAGGAGTAAAATCAGGGCTAGCCATGCAGGCCTCGTGATCTTCCTTCCGCTCCCATTCGATAATTCCCATGGTATGACTTCGATCAAGTGACATGTGCAATTGTACATCGATTAGTCCCGGTTGTCTCTTAAAAATCGGAAGTGAAATATCGGCTAGCTCTCGTACGAGATTTTCCTGGTCCTCCGCGAAAAAGGTTTTGGTTTGAACGACGAATTTTCCCATAGTGCTTAAATACTGGAGTTGAATAACGTAACCGGATTCTTATAAACCCAACCGGCCATGATGATGAACAAGATCGAGAATAAACCAAAGCCGATCATACCATTGATAAAAACAACTACCGTTGCTATCAAAAAAGTCAATGACATCAGCAAAGCACCCCACTTTCGGGAGACGGCTGGTATGAGCGCCAATCCACCTATGAGTTGGATCACGCCCAAAAAGACAGTTACCGAGTCTGAAAAGCCCGCTCCTCGAAAAAGAGCCATTTCCTCAGGCATCTGATTCAGTTTTACAGCTCCTGTAGAGATACTCAGTAAGAGCAACAGTACTAGATTGACTTTGGTCAGTATTTTCATCCGATTAATATTTCAGATCAAAACTAAGCCTGCCCTAAAATCCTGGAAATGGGCGTTATTGACAAAAAGCATGGGTAAATGAGACAATTCACGGTCAACACCATGTATAGCAATCATATTTCTACATTTACAGTAATGGTTATTTGACAGAAACGAAGGGTCCAATTAAATCTCGGGCTCAATTCCTACAGGTTTTAAGATGAAAAAAATTAGTATCCTAGCACTAGATGACTGCACATCCATCGCTCCTGTTGGGGCTATGGAGATTTTCAGAAAAACTGACGCTCTTTATCAATTACTACATCGAACTACAGATCGTCTCTTTGATGCTGAACTTGTTTCACAACATGGCAAAGTCAAATTTGACAATGGCCTGGAATGGTCAACCCATCATAAGATCCATGAGTTAGAACATACTGACCTACTAATGATCCCCGCCATTGAGTTTGATATTGAGGATAAATTGGAAGCTAATCGAGCACTTATTCCGCACATACAAAGACTCTATGAAGAAGGAGCTGAAATAGCCAGCATGTGTACAGGGGCATTTCTTCTAGCAGAGACTGGTCTACTTGCAGGTAAATGCGCAACAACACATTGGGCAAAGGCCGAGGAATTTAAGAGTCGATTCCCTGAAGTTGATGTTCACGATGAAAAGATAATAGTAGACAATGGGAGGATTTATACGGGAGGAGGTGCCACCTCTTTTCTCAACCTCGTTCTATATCTGATTGAAAAGTACGGCGGCAAAAGGGTTGCTGTCGAAGCTTCAAAAATGTTGCTCATGGATTTCAACAAACCTACGCAAACGCACTATCAGCTTTTCACACCCCAAATGCAACATGGTGACCACGAGATCGCCACGATACAAGCGTACATACATCATGCAGATAAGATGCAAATGACAGTTGATGACCTGGCTGAGCGCTCAAATCTCAATAGAAGAACGTTTAGTAGGCGATTTATAAAAGCCACCGGAGAGAACCCTGCCTCATATCTCAAAAGAGTCCAAATGGAGAAGGCTAAGGATCTTTTCGAAGCCTCTAATATGTCTGTAAATGAGGTAGCATACGAGGTCGGTTACAACGATATTCCCTCCTTTAGAAGAGTATTCAAGCAGATCACTGGCTTTACACCATTAGAATATCGGCGCATGTATACCAGGACAAGATGATCAGAGGATTGTGGAGGACCGACGCTCCAATAGAGCAACATCCTTCCATTCCCCATCCCGTTTCCCCAACTTTTCTCTAATACCTACCAATCTAAAACCGGCTTTTTTGTGAATATGCATGCTTGAATGGTTATCCGGGAATATACCGGCCTGCAGAGTCCAAATATTATGATCTTCCGCAAAATGGATTAGAGATCTCAAAAGCTTGTAACCAATACCATTTCCGCTCTTAGCCGCAGTCACATACACGGAAATCTCTGCCACACCACCGTACACGCACCTATCAGAAACCGGTGATAGTGCTGCCCAACCCACTATCGCATCACCCTCTAAAGCTTTGAGAATTGAGCGATCAATTTTCGTAGCGAACCATACCTCAGGGTCATTCGCTACGCTTTCCTCGGTTTCAAAAGTGGCCAAACCTGTTTTGATACCCTCGATGTAGATCGCCCGAATTGATTGCCAATCTTCCTCAGAGGCAGGTTGAATCCTTAATGCTTGCAATTTTGTCTTCATACCATCATTGACGTGGGTAACTAGGATTGATGAATTAAATTTAGCCCTATGAATCCGAATCAATTGCGACTACTTGGGATCGTTATGGGACTGATACTCGTGGCGCTCGCTTCCATACATTTTGCCAGGACCTATCAGTCGGGATCTCCAAAGTGGTATTTTCTGGTCATGGTTTGCGGCATGCTTCTTTTGCTATTCTATACACTTTTTAGGAAGAGGCCTTGATTTCTACCCCTGATCAAAAGTGACCCGAGAAGCTATACTACGACCCAGAGTCACTTCATCGGCAAATTCCAACTCTCCACCAACAGGAATACCTCTAGCTATGGTTGTGATCTTCAGGTCAAACTCTTGCAAACGTTTAGTAATGTAAAAAGCAGTTGTATCCCCCTCCATTGTGGCGCTTAATGCCAAAATAATTTCCTTGATCTCTCCACCGCTTTTTCTGACTCGATCTACCAAGGACTCGATTTTGATTTCGTCTGGGCCCACTCCATCCATAGGAGATATTCTGCCACCCAATACATGAAACATGCCTTGATACTGGCCTGTATTGCGAACTGCAAGTACATCCGGTGTATCCTCCACCACACAAACCAGAGATACATCCCGCGCCACCGTGCGGCATGTGCAGTCAATCGAATCTGAGATAATATGGCATTCGGAACAGTACTGGATCTTTTCCCTAAGGTTACTTAGTGCTTGAGATAACTCCAAAGTCGATTCCTTTGGTTGTTTGAGTAGATGCAAAACCAGCCTCAAAGCTGTTTTTCTACCAATACCCGGTAGCTTGGCTATTTCCTCAACCGCTTCTCCAACAAGTTTGGAAGGGTACTCCGTCATTCAATAGCTGCTTTGATCCCTGCATCGGAGATCCCCTCTCGCATCGGTTTGAGCTCATGATACGAGCCTTTTCTTACTGCACACTTACCCTTGAAATGGATAATGTAGGTACACTGTTCCGCTTGATGAGGATCATGCTTACAGATTTTGATCAATGTCTCTATCACATGATCAAAAGTATTGAAATCATCATTATACACGACAAGATCTTTTAGACCTTCGAGGTCCTCATCTTGCAGTTCTTCTACCAGTTCTTCCAACTCCGACTCCATGAAAGATCCCATTTATCAAGAATTTAAGACACAAAAGTAGTGAGTTCCGCTGGATTGTAGAAGTTGAAAAAACGACAATTGGGTAAATTTGATGTGCTGGCAGTTTGGCTTCCTTTTTGCAGAAGTCTTTACATTTTCAGAAACGTCACCATCATGAAAAAGCTTGCCATTATTTTTTTATCCCTTTTGCTGACCTCTGTTAGCTTCTCTCAAAAACCGATTATGGTTACGGATTTTACTTTTTCAAGCTTCGAAGCTCAGAGTGAGGTGCCCAATTTCTTTGCCTTGCACCCTGATCGTCTTGAGGAAATGAAAAGTCTCACGTCTAACATCCTACAAGAGAAATATGATGCCGATGAGGCCTTTTTCTACCCCATAGGCATACAGTTCATAGGAACCATGAATCCGGAGGCCAAATTGACTGACGTACCTGTTTTTCAAAGAGACCATCATCGTAAAAGAATTAAAAAAGGAGGCTACGATCTCTATTTAAGATTTAATAGTTCCATTTCTATTTCAGCTATGCTAAATGATAATATCACTTACCATTTTGCCGTTGATGTTCGCCTTTCCGATAGACGTGGTAAGAAAATATTGGTAAACAGCATCAAAATACCATTTAAATCCGATTTGAACTCTGACGGCATCAGTAGCTCAAAACTGATCTCTGCTGATGATTTTTATAGCCTTATGGAGACCTGTATTCAGGAAGTTTTCAAGGGCAAAAAGAAAAAATTGGACCTTGTGGAACTTAAGCGCGGCGCAGATGATCGCTTCGACTCCTTCATAGCAGAAGCCAGCCATTATACGCTTAGGAAGTTTCGTGGAAATAAGCCCGAATTGATAGATGCTTCGGGTAATAAAACTGTCATTACCGCCCGATCCGGAGCTTTTGACAATAGTACAGAGTCTGGTCTATTTAGCGATAACCTGGAGTACAGGACCAAATTGAAAATAAGAAACCCCTGGCTCTCGGAGGATTGGAAAGTTAGTGTCGCTTCTTCATCCAAAAAAGCTTTTGGGTTTATGGAAACTGAAGGGACCAACGCCGAAATCAAGATCAGAATTAATGACAAGAGGCATCAATTTAAACTTGACTACAACAAACTTTCCGGCACGCTTAACGACAAAATGTACAGCCTACATTTGGAGTTTGGTTCGTCATTAATGAAAGGTTTTGTCGGTGACGAACTCAAAGTATTGTTACAGCCCAAAGGACGAGAACAAAGCGCTGAGCTAAATGTATTTTTCGCCGGAAGTAACCAAAAGGAATTAGCAGCATTCATCAATCTGCACCAAGCTTACCTGCAAGCGGTATATACCTCTGAAGAAGCACTAGAGCGCAATGACTAAAGCAACTCCTTCACTGGGTCCCAGAACACATTTTTGAAATCGGCAATTTGATCATCTTGGACTAAAATGCCTTCAGACTGTAGACGCTCCATCATAACAGTTGGTGTACTGAAATGATTCTTTCCAGTAAGGACACCGTTCCTATTGACCACTCGATGTGCAGGAACTTCGGGTCGTCCATGGGCTCTATTCATGGCCCATCCTACCATTCTAGCACTTGATTTCAATCCTAGATAAGCACCGATCGCTCCATAAGAAGTAACACGTCCAGCTGGGATCAGCTTGACCACTTCATACACATCCTCAAAAAAACTGTCTTTCGTTTTTTTCATGATTCATCCGAAATTACTACCTCATTTTGAGTTTGCCTAGACATGAAGAAGACAATATTAGTAACTGGAGCATCGGGAACACTTGGAGGCTCTGTTTGCAAGAAATTCGTTGAGAGTGGACATCAAGTCATTGGAACCGGCAGATCGGTGGGTCCTCCAGTGCAGCAGATGGAGTTTCATCAACTGGACCTGACAAAAGAGGAAGAAGTTCAGAAATTCTTTAGATCACTCCAAAAAAAGTATGATGGTCTTGATGCCGCAGTACTCCTTGCAGGAGGGTTTGCTCTAGGCGGTCTCAGTACCACAGGCGAGCATGAGCTACAAACCATGTATCAACTTAACTTTCTTACTGCCTATCATGTCGCTCGTCAAGCCTTCACATGGATGAAAGATACAGGCGGAGGAAATATCATCTTCACAGGTGCTAAACCTGCAATTGAAAAGGGTGGCGAGCCCGTTCTGGCTTATGCCCTATCAAAAGGTCAATTATTTCATCTCTCTAAGCTTCTCAATGAATCTGGTGGTGAACACAACATCGTATCTTCGGTAATTGTCCCAAGCATTATTGATACACCGTCAAATCGATCCGCAATGCCAAATGCCAGTTATAGTGAATGGGTATCCCCGGAAAACATTGCTGAACATATTACTTATCTACTATCGGATAATGCCACCACCTTGCGTGAGCCCGTATTTAAGGTCTATGGAGGTGCTTGAAGACAACCATTTACTTCAATACTTGTACCTCGCAATCCTTGAGGAGGTAATATAAATGTAGTGGATCCGAAGCATTCAATTTCAAAGTTCCAGTCACTTTGACCCGCTCATCCCGGAGACTGACAAGTTCTTTGCTATAAACTTCGACTACTGTCTCGGGGCCCGCAGCTCCGCAAAAGAAGCAAGATTGGTATGGAAATCGGGACAAAATAAAAAACGCTTGTTCCTCACTCTTTTGCAAAGGAATTACAAATCCCTCCAACGACAGGGTTTGCCCATCATGACGTTTTAGGCCTTCAGAAAAAACGGGTACATCGACCTCCTGATCAAAGAAGCTATCGTACCTCCTTACCAAATCCACGCTGCTGAGCAAGTCCCAACCTGAACCACCAGAATAGGGTGATAAAATCAATATGGCTAAAAACAGAAACACTGACACAAATTCGTTAACCAAAAGTATTTAGAATCGTCTATCAGATAAAACTACTTCTACTAAAGTTTAGTTAGTTTTAAATCCATGAGTCACATGATCAAAACGACAGAGATATCCAAGAGATATATTATGGGTAGTGAAACAATCAATGCCCTCCAATCCATATCTATCCCGATCGACAAAGGAGAGTATGTGGCTTTTATGGGACCGTCAGGTTCGGGCAAGTCTACTTTGATGAATATCATCGGTTGTCTGGATACGCCAACATCAGGTACGTATGTACTCAATCAAAACGATGTGAGTGACCTGACTGAAAACGAACTTGCCGAAATCAGAAACAAGGAGATTGGCTTCGTTTTCCAAACCTTTAACTTACTCCCGAGGGCTTCAGCTCTTGAGAACGTGGCATTACCACTCGTGTATGCGGGATACGGCAGAGGTGATCGTGAGGATATGGCCATGGCTTCTCTGAAAGGAGTGGGCCTTGATGACCGTGCTTACCATAAGCCAAATGAGTTGTCCGGTGGACAGCGACAAAGAGTGGCCATCGCGAGGGCGCTGGTAAATGATCCCAGCATCATTCTAGCTGATGAGCCCACTGGAAATCTTGATTCCAAAACCTCCTACAGTATCATGGACCTTTTTCAGGAGCTCCATGACAAAGGCAATACCATCATTATGGTCACCCATGAAGAAGACATAGCAGCGTATGCACATAGGGTCATACGGCTCAAAGATGGCTTGATTGAAAAAGACGAAACCAATGACCAGGTTAGAAAAAGCATTCCCGTAGTATGAGCACAAAAATTTATACCAAGACAGGAGATGGTGGAAAAACTTCTCTACTGGGTGGAAAAAAGGTAGCCAAATCCCATTTACGTATTGAATCTTATGGAAATGTGGACGAACTCAATTCGTTCATCGGACTACTCAAAGATCACAAGAACGTGGAATCCAGAGTTGCCAATCAATTTTACTGGGTTCAGGAACATTTGTTTACTATCGGGTCGTTGTTAGCAACAGAGTCAGACTTCAAAGGTTTTGAATTGCCGAAAATATCAGAAGTGGAGATTTCTCAACTCGAAGTATGGATAGATAAGTACACCACAGAGCTCCCTCCACTTAAAAATTTTATATTACCCGGTGGTCATGAAGTCGTTTCTTTATGCCACATTTGTAGAACGGTCTGTAGAAGAACGGAAAGAAGCGTTGAAGCACTAGCTCAGGAAGAAGCCTTAGACTCGCACATTATTCCATTCTTAAATCGACTTTCAGACTATTTTTTTATCATGTCCAGGAAACTTGGCAAAGATTTGAATGCGCCAGAGATTCCCTGGAAACCTAACTAAAACATTGGAACTATGACTGACACGCTAGAAATCCAAATTACCCGTACCCAACAATCCAAACTTCAGGATGTGGACCTCAGTAATCCGGTTTTTGGGAAAGTCTATTCAGATCACATGTTCATGGCTGACTTTTACAACGGTGAATGGAAAGATCTAAGAATAGTTCCGTACGGCAATCTGCAAATAAGTCCTGCCAATACAACTTTGCATTATGCTTCATCCATTTTTGAAGGCTTAAAAGCATATCGCGGAGAAAACGGTGAGATACTTATCTTCAGACCTGAGGCCAATGCCAAGAGATTGATCACAAGCGCTCATCGCATGTGTATGCCCCCCGTACCTGAAGAACTCTTTATGTCAGGGTTGCAAGAGCTCCTAAAGCTAGACCAGGATTGGGTACCAAGTGCCCCTGGAACCTCTTTATACATTCGACCCTTGCAAATGGCCATGGATCCTTACATCGGAATCCGCCCCTCAGATACCTATTCATTTATGATCATCACGGGGCCCGTGGGGCCGTACTACTCTAAGCCTGTGAAGGTAAAAATCGAAACCCATTACACGAGAGCTGCTCCAGGCGGTACAGGATTTGCCAAAACAGGCGGCAACTATGCAGCGGCATTGCAACCTGCACTCGAAGCTCAGAAAGAGGGATATGACCAATTAATCTGGACCGATGCCAGGGAACACCTTTACGTAGAAGAGTCAGGTACGATGAACCTGATGTTTGTGATCGAGGATAAACTAGTCACGCCCCCCGCTGGAGATAGTATTCTTCATGGTATCACACGGGACAGTATCATAACCTTGGCCAAAGATCAGGGAATGACTGTAGAGGAAAGACCCGTCAGTATTGCCGAGGTAATTGAAACATTGAAAGGTGGTAAAATGCAAGAAGCTTTTGGAGCCGGCACAGCTGCAACCATTGCTCAGATCAAAACTATTGCCTACGAAGGAGTGGACTATGAACTACCGGAGGTGGAGTCCAGAAAATATTCCAACAGCTTTCTACAAACGCTGAATAATATCAAAGAGGGAAAGGCAGAGGATCCACATAACTGGATATATCAAGTCTAAAGTTTCTAAGCTAGATTCAAGCAAATTATCCAACGGAAGTTAGCAGGGATAACTTCTATATGGTTTTAACCCGAAGTGCTGATCTATTGGTTAACTTCGCCCGAATTAGTTTTTTTCAATATTATTTTTCAACATAACAATGACTTCAGAACAACTGAAAGACTTGAAGGCTCGTGTTAGCGCCTTGAGGAGGTATCTTTGACTACGATACCAAGAAGAAAGAAGTAGAAGAGGAAGAGCTTGTAACCGCTCAACCGGATTTTTGGAATGATCCAAAAAACGCTGAGCAAGTACTGAAAAATATCCGATCCAAGAAATCCTGGACAGATGCTTTTGCAGATGTGCATCAATCAGTAGAGGATACTGAAGCTCTACAGGAATTTGCCGATGAGGGAGAAGCTACGCCGGAAGAGGTGGAGGCTGAATACCAACAAGCACTGAAGAAATTAGCAGATCTGGAATACAAAAAAATGTTATCCTCGGAAGAAGACCAGCTTTCGGCAATGCTGCAAATCAACCCTGGTGCGGGCGGTACAGAGAGCAACGATTGGGCTGGTATTCTGATGCGGATGTACATCATGTGGGGAGAAGCCAATGGCTACAAAGTCAGAGAAGTTGACTTCCAGGCCGGCGAGGTAGCCGGAGTAAAATCTGTGACACTTGAGTTTGACGGCCCATTGGCCTATGGCTATCTGAAATCAGAGAATGGGGTACACCGACTAGTGAGAATATCTCCATTTGACAGTGGTGGTAGGCGTCACACATCCTTTGCTTCAGTGTATGTCTATCCTGTGGTGGATGACTCTATTGAGATCGAGATCAATCCTAATGATATCGAACTACAAACCTCCAGATCCGGTGGTGCTGGTGGACAAAATGTAAACAAGGTAGAAACCAAGGTGCAGCTTACTCACAAACCGACTGGAATAGTAGTAGTTTGCCAAATTGAAAGATCACAGCTTGCCAACCGAGAGCGAGCCATGCAAATGCTAAAATCCCAACTCTACCAAAGGGAGATTGAAAAGCGCAATGCAGAACGTGACAAGATAGAAGCCGGCAAAATGAAAATTGATTTTGGTTCTCAAATAAGGAACTACGTACTGCATCCGTACAAGCTCGTAAAAGATGCCAGAACAGGACACGAGCGAACAGATGTGCAAAACGTACTTGATGGAGATATCAATGACTTCATCAAGTCGGTGCTACTGCATCAGCAAGAGGCCTAAGTCAAAGAAATAGGTGAAAAAATACTCGCTTCAATTTTGGTTGCTGTGCATCAGCACCTTCTTGTTTTTCACCTCTCTCACCATGATCCTGGCAGAGCTCCCGGATTATCTAAAGGGCTTGGGTGGAGGACAGTTCATTGGGCTTATCATAGGACTAGCTACGCTATCTGCCGCACTATCCAGGCCCTTCAGTGGTAAACTAACTGATAAGTGGGGGCGCGTACCCGTTATGGTACTGGGATCCGCGGTTGGGTTCTTGGTGTGCATATCATATCCATTGCTAACAAGTGTTTTTGGCTTCCTGTTCTTGAGGTTTATGCATGGTTTTGCCACAGGTTTCAAACCGACCGGTACAGCAGCTTATGTGGCAGATATAGTCCCTGAAAACAGTAGAGGAGAAGCTATGGGTATCGCTAGTTTCTTCAGTACCACGGGAATGGCCATGGGGCCATCAATTGGCTCATGGATCTTCTTAGAAACGGACATCAATACCTTGTTTTATACCAGCAGCGCCTTTTCAATTGGTTCTATTCTGATTTTGTTTGGTATGAAAGAAACGCTCAAGGAAAGAAAACGATTTTCTCCAAGTATGATGAAAATCGGAAAGCATGAGGTTTTCGAGCACTCGGTACTCCCTGCTGCTATCGTCATGTTGCTGACTATGATTGCATTTGGCACCATCCTTACGCTATCTCCCGATTTCAGTCGATTTGTCGGCATCGAAAACAAAGGATTGTTCTTTAGCTTTTATACCTTCTCCTCTATGATATCCAGAGTAATAGGCGGTAAAACCTCGGACAAAGTAGGTAGAGTTGCTGTACTCAAACTTAGCTCATTGATCATCTTTGGGAGCATGATCTTTATCGGGTTTGCTGAGGATCCCGTTTGGTTCCTGACTGGTGCCCTAATCTATGGTATAGGAAACGGACTGACCAATCCCACTCTATTTGCTTGGACTGTTGATCTGAGTCCAAACAATCAACTTGGAAAAGGAATAGCCACTACTTATATTTTCCTGGAGCTGGGTATTTTCTCTGGTTCTTTTTTCTGGGGTAGCATCTACGGAAATGATCCTGATAGACTTCCTTGGCTATATGCTACTTCTGGCTTGTTTTCGCTTGTTGCCCTTATTTATTTATTCACGATTAAACCGCAAAGAGTCAAGGTAAAGGCTTAGGGAGATAACAAATCTTTTTCTTAACTTTCATACTAGGACTTCTATCCTGAGAAGTATGAAAAACATCTTGACCCAATGGCTGTATCTAGCAATAGGTATAGCTCATCTGATCAGCATACTGCTGGAAAACACCCCTATGACGCAGTATACCAAGGCTATTCTCATGCCGTTGCTCCTCCTTTATCTGTATGTCCACTCAAAGGGGAACGTGAAGATCACAACGCTTTTGCTAGCAACAGCTCTAATCCTATCCTGGGGTGGCGATGTGGCTCTTATTTTTCAAGCAGATCAATTGTATTTTCTTTTAGGCGTGGGATTGTTTTTGTGCGCTCAACTGGTCTACATGTATCTATTCACCAAGGCCGTATACGGACGAATGGAATTTGACCCCCTTAGATCGCTTCCCTTTATCCTATATGCCATCTTGCTGCTATTTATTCTGATCCCTGCCAGTGGAGAATTCATGATTGCTGTTGGTCTATACGGGGTTTGCCTTACGGCCATGGCCATTGCCAGCAGACTCAGAGGCGGGCTTACCGGTACATTAAGTTTTCAAATGGTACTATTGGGGGCGATCTTATTTATGCTTTCAGATTCCTTGTTAGCAATTAATAAGTTTCTTACAGATTTGCCATTAGCTCATCTATGGATCATGGGCACTTATATACCCGCTCAGCTCTTCATCTCAAAGGGGATTCTTGCGCACGACAACTAGTCAGCGTAGGTAAACGCCACACTCCCTAGTACTACGTCAATATCAAAAGTAAGGAGGTTTTCTGCTTCAGCACTGTAGCTCATATTGACGTAAACATTTTTCTCTACCTCTTCAAATCCCTTGATCATCTTTAAACCACAAAGAGGGGATTCTTTCATATAAATGATAATGGGAGCATCTTTTGGTAGATGGATATCCAGATTACCTGCTCCTACCATAGCTTTTACGTCACACTTATTATTCATAGGAGTACTGAAATCCAAGACTGCTTTCCCAAACCCGATTTCCGCGATGACGCACTTGGCATTGGAGTTGTTTAAGTCCTTCGCCGCCAGCGAGCCCAGATCAACTTTGACCATGAAGGTGTCCATTTCAATCTTATTTGGATCATCTTCATTATAGTTGACCTGTACATCAGCACTTCCCGTACAGATTTTCAAGTTTTTGACTGATGTACCGCTCAAATCGATATCAGAACTACCTATGCCGTAGCTAAGATCGAGTCGATAGATTTTATCATCATTGACCAGCATCTTCCAATAATTAGCCTCTTCTTCTTTGGCCGAATTGCCTAGCATAGCAAAAGCAAAGCCATCTCCTAGGCCGGAAGTGCGAAACTCCTCAAGATCCAGCTTTACGTTACAAGTGCTTCTTATCACACTCGCATCAAACGAGGGATTGATCTTTTCCAGATCTGGATTACCGTAAATATTCAAGGGATTGCCTCCTCCGATCGATCGGAAATAACAATGACCAGAAGTTGCAGAAAGTGTAAAGTTCACCGTATCGAAATTCGATACTTCATGAAGTGAATAAAATTTCTTCAATTGGCCTTGTACACTCATTGTAAGCGCCAAGCCAAATCCTACCATCATTACCAGCCTCAACATGCCCTAGGATACGGATTTTGAATCCTCGAAGTTGCGATATTATGAAATTCGTGAATCAACAGGAATATAAGTGACTTCAAAGTGAATTTTCTAGAAGAATTCTTTCATCTTTTCAAAGAAGCTCTTATCTCCTTTTGATGGATTGGGCTCGAAATTCTTGGAGGATCTTAACGACTCCAATTTGCCTCTCTCATCGCTGGTAAGGTCTTTTGGGGTCCAAACATTGACATGAATGAGTTGATCTCCTTTACCATAGCCCTCTATGTCCTTGATCCCTTTTCCGCGTAATCGTAGAATTTTGCCACTTTGCGTACCTGCATCAATCTTGATCTTCACTTTTCCATCAATGGTAGGTACTTCGATAGAAGTCCCCAAGGCCACATCGACGAAGCTTAAGTACAGGTCATAAATGATATTGTTGCCATCTCTTTTCAGCGTATCGTCTTCAGCTTCTTCGATAACGATCAACAGATCCCCAGGAACTCCTCCTGCTACTTCATTTCCTTTGCTCGACATAGATAGCTGCATGCCCTCGGTCACACCAGCAGGAATTTTGATGCTGATCACTTCTTCCTGACGCTTCATTCCAGTGCTATCAGTACCAGGACCACGACTATCTACTATTTGTCCACTTCCACCACAAGTCGGGCATGTAGATGTGGACATCATTTGCCCTAGCATCGTGTTCATCACCTTCTTCACTTGCCCGGTACCTTGGCAGGAGGGACATGTTCTGAATGATGTATTGGGGTCTACAACAAGTCTATTGACCTTGATCTTTTTCTCTACACCGTGCGCTACCTCTTCCAGGTTGAGTTTCAGCTTGATTCGAAGGTTGGTGCCCTTGCGCGTTCGTCTGCTACGTCCTCCTCTTCCAAAGAAGCTTTCG
>JAHCMJ010000092.1 GCA_019192485.1 Cyclobacteriaceae bacterium HetDA_MAG_MS6
TGGAGTCAATGCCTATTACTTTGCGATGAGTGTTTACGGCTGGTACCATTGGACAGATACAAAATCTGAAAAAAAACAGATACCCATCACGCAGTGTAACTGGAAAGAGCACTTCATCGCTTTTTCTATTATGGGCATTTCCTTCTTGTTGATTCGTTTTGGCCTGGATTTTACAGATAGCGATGTACCTAACTTAGATGCTATTACTACCGCAACTGCCATCACCGGGATGTGGCTGATGGCTCGCAAAAAGGTGGAAAACTGGATTTATTGGATCATCACCGACATCATTGCCACGCCTTTGTATTTTTATAAAGGGTTGATATTCTTTAGCTTCCAATTTTTCGTATTTACCATTTTAGCAACCTGGGGATATTTCTCCTGGAGAAAGAAACTATGAGCCTTAGTAATGATTTACCAGCTTGATAGAGGTCTGGTTTTGTACATCGTAGGCTATTAAGATATGACATTTAAAGTTGCCATAGTGGGACCTGAGTCGACTGGGAAAAGCGAACTGGCTCAGCAGCTAGCCAGGAGTTATCAGTCCGAGTGGGTTCCAGAGTTTGCAAGATTTTACCTGGACCGGCTAGATCGGGACTATGTAGAAAGCGATCTGCTGGAAATAGCCAAAGGACAATTGGCCTGGGAAGATGATAAGACTTTGCAGACTGATTCGATATTGCTATGTGATACTAACCTGATAGTGATCAAGATCTGGAGTGAACATGGCTACAAGAGAACCGATGCCTGGATAGAGGAACAACTTCAGCATCGCAAGTATGATTTTTATCTGCTCACCAATATCGATTTACCTTGGCGAGAAGACCCGCAAAGAGAGCATCCAGACTTAAGATCCTACTTTCTGGAACGCTATCGAGATTACCTCGATAAGCACCACCTGCCATACGCAATTGTATCTGGAATAGAAGACAAAAGAACAGAATGCGCTATGGAGGCTATTGCCCAATACAGAAATTCACTAATTTAGCGACCTGAAAAGGGGTGCCTAATAGCTAGAAGCTAGTGAACAGGCTGAGATCATACCCAAGAACCTGATCCGGATAATGCCGGCGTAGGGAGTATGGTAACCAATGTGGGGAGTTCCCCTCTTCCCGTATGGTTAAAGTTTAAGCATTTTAAAATGAAAAATTTTGGATTAGCGCTAGGACTACTTTGCCTGGGGCTTATGAGTTATTCGCAAAAGCGAGTTTCTGGAGTGGTAGTGGACCAACAGTCGCAACACGCTCTGGTTGGTGCAGCTGTCTTGCAGCAGGGCACTCAAAACGGGACTATCTCCGATGTAAATGGTCGATTTGCTATCCAATTTCAAGAAGGTGCTTCCGACTCTTTGGAAGTCAGTTTTGTAGGATTTGAGACGCAAAAAATAGGCGCTGATGGAGGGTTTATAAAAGTAGAATTGGCATCTAGCTATGAACTGGAGGCTATGATTGTCAAAGGAGTCCGAGCTAGTGACGATGCGCCAGTGACGCAAACCACTATCTCCAAGAAGCAAATAGAAGAAGTGTATACCGGGCAGCATCCAATTTTCATGTTGGAAAAAATGTCGCCCTCGATATACTCTTTTTCCGAATCCGGATCAGCTATTGGTAACTACGGCCAAATCCGAATGCGAGGAATTGGCCAGGAACGTATCAATTTCACATTGAATGGAGTTCCGCTTAACGATATGATTGACCATGGAGTTTTCTTCTCCAATTTCACTGATATTGCTTCCAGTTTTGAGTCTATCCAGGTTCAGCGCGGTGTTGGGACATCTTCAACAGGAGCTTCTTCTTATGCCGGGTCTATCAATTTTGAATCTGTCAACCTGAACCGGATCGAGGATTTTTCTAATCTGCAGCTAGCTGCAGGCTCCTTTGACACTTATCGAGCCAACTACAACATGGGTAAGGCTATTAATGACAAGGGATTTGGCTTTTACTCCTCCTTTAGTCGACTATGGAGTGAGGGGTATAAGGATCATACCGAGACAGATGCCTATTCTTTTTTTCTGACTGGAGGATATTTTGGAGAAAGAGACATGATCAGGTTGACAGCTTTCACAAGTCGATCCCAAAATGGGCTGGGCTATTACACCATTGAGGAATCTATCCTGGATGATGATCCTACTTTCAACAACTTGACGGAGGACGATAATGATGATTTCGCACAATATATGGTGCAATTGCAATACTCCCGAAAGCTTTCAGATCAATTGACTTGGAGTAATACGCTTTACTACGGAGGTGCCGGAGGTGATTATGCAGAAGGCACTCCCGATATAGACAGTGTCTTCGTAGAAAATTATGGAACGAGTTACCGACTCAACTTTTTCCAGATCAATTACCCATTGAAAAATGATCACTATGGTGTTGTATCAAACCTTTATTATGAAAATGACCTCATTGAATTCAATACGGGTGTGCACCTCTACACTTTTCAACGTGAAAACCGAGAGGAAATACTACCACAGCGATCCAATCCTTACTATACTGAGGGTTCGCAGAAACAGGAAATAGTCTGGTTTGCTAATAGTACCCTGAACCTAAACAGATGGTCTGTTTATGCCGATGTCCAACTACGTGCTTTGCAGTTGCAGTTATCGCCGGATTATAGTTTCATAGGACGCTCAGATGAAGGCGATATTGAGAAAAACTGGACTTTTTTCAATCCAAAGTTGGGAGTAACATTCAAAATGAATCAAGAAATGAGCGCTTACGCTTCCGTAGGGATGAGTCACCGAGAGCCAACGAAAGTAGACCTGTTAGGGGGCTTTCAGCTAAATGCGAGCAATATAGATTTAGTGGCTGGAGAAACTGATTTTGATCCCGAAAGAGTGATCGATTATGAAGCAGGGATCAAAATGAATGCTTCCAGATTAGCGCTGAATGCCAATGTTTTTGTAATGGACTTCCAGGACGAGATCGCACCAATTGGCGAATTTGTTGGTTTTGGTCTTCAGAAAAGAGCCAATATAGCTAACAGCTATCGCCGAGGAGTTGAGTTGCAGTGGAATTATTTATTGAGCAACCAATGGTCTTTCAGTGGAGGCGGAAGTTATATTCAATCAAATATTAGGGAAGTAACTTTGGATGGTTCGGCATTTCAGGATGTTGAGCATATACTAAGCCCCAACTTAATGACATCGATGGCGCTAACTTTTAGCCCTGACAAGAGGCTTGATCTTACCGCGCGAGTTAATACCATGAGTGAGTCCTACATGGAACTCAGTAACGATAATGATCTAAAAGTACCATCTTGGGAGACTTTTGATTTCGCTGTTAACTATAGCGTTTCAAAACGGATCACGCTCAATCTACTGATCAACAACTTGATGGATGCAGAGTACTATACATATGGAGCACCTTCAGATGTAGATTTTAGCGGTGTAACAGAACCAGGTTTTTATGTGCAGCCGCCGCGAAACTTTTACCTTACCGCTTCTTTCAAATTTTAATTATGATTATTAGCGAATTATATTAGACGTAATATAATTCGCTATGTCGTCACACCATATTGTCCGGGATGAGCAGGAGCCAGCACTGATCATTCATCGACTGGATAGCTTTCCAATGGAACTACTTAATCAACTGCTGGAATGGTCGCCGACAGTTATTTGTTGTGGCCCAGCCTTGGATGATGTGCTAAAGCTTGGGATCAAAATGGATATTGTGATACTGCCATTTGAGTGGCAGGAACGATATCAGGAAGACTTTGAGCGACAACTGCCGCTCAAGGTAATTACCATTAGCCAGCCAGACTATATGAGTACCGGATTGCAAATTTTGGTCAAAGAAGGATACAGAGCAGTTAACGTGGTGACCAAAGAGAGTCTGACTCCGGAAGTATTGGATCTGGCACTGAACTATTGCAAGCAGATGGATCTGGTGATTTATAATGAGCTGGAGCGAAATGTGATCTGTGGAAAACCACAATTTGAGAAGTGGCTCCCAGCAGAGAGTCAACTGACGGTGATGAGTCTGCAATCAGAAGGCGAGTTATCATCGACTGGTTTTGACGAAGATATCGATGATGAGTTTGACTCAGATTATGAGCTTGAGAAAACAAAAGAGGGACAGGTCGAGATCAAATGTACCCATCCCCCATTTCTAATTATAGAGCCTTTAACTCACTGATTCGATCGCAACTTTGCTCAGTTCCGAGTTGATTTCGTCAAGTTCTTCCTGGCTCAATGTAAATGCCAGAGACTTGCCGTTTTGTATTACTTGAGCCGGATTTCTAGCACCTACCAAAGCAGCGGTGATTCCAGGTTGCTGCAGAGTCCAGTTGATAACTAATTGGCCGATAGTAGCACCGTGAGCTTCTCCAATGGGTTTGATTTTCATCAAGAACTCGTTGACCCTCGATAAATTGGGCTCCTTGAAATGCTTAGTAGATGGTCTGTGATCTCCCTCTCCAAATTGATAGTCTGAGGTGATTTTGCCCGTGAGCAGACCCCGCTGGAGGGGACTATAAGCTAAAATGCCATTCCCGTTTTCTTGTACATAGGGAACCACATCTTCTTCAATATCCCGAACTACCATGCTATAAGGGACCTGATTCGAAGCCAATGTAACAACTTGCTCCGCTTCACCCATTTGATCTGCATTATAGTTACAAACACCTGCTGCCCTGATTTTGCCCTGCTCTTGCAGCTTTAGTAGAGTCTCCATGGTTTCGGAAATAGGCGTTGTGTTATCATGCCAGTGTATTTGATAAAGGTCAATATAGTCGGTTCCCAACCTTTTCAGGCTATCTTCTACCTCTTTCATAATCCCATCCTTTCCTGCATATTTCATGATTTTTGCAGATGACCCATCATTCATTTTCGACTCAAAATAGAATTCGCCTTGATCGGTATCCCATCTCAAGCAGAATTTGGTCAATATCTCCACTTTGTCTCTGCTCCGGGACTTGATCGCTTCGCCAACTAGCTTTTCACTATGTCCAAACCCGTAAATAGGAGCTGTATCAATGGTCGTTATGCCATGATCTAGGGAGGCATGTATCGCTTCTATCGCGTCTCGGTCGTCATTACCTCCCCACATCCATCCTCCGATGGCCCAGGCTCCAAAAACGATGGGAGTAATCTCTACATCAGACTTTCCTAATTTTACTTTTTCCATGAATGTTTGAGGTTTTTTGGACCGCCAAGTTCTGTCATCAAGATGAAAAAACAAATAGGTTTTGAGGCTAAAACCGGACACCTTTCTGTGATCAGTTGGTTTTCAGCGCTTTGGTGACTTCCACTAGGTCAATAAACTCCTGACGATAGCCGTGGATATCCTTACCTTTGGCCTCTTTGGCTAGGGTCAGCACCTTTCCATAGTTTAGCTCAGACTTGAATTCCGAATCCCGAAGAAGCATGCCGAAACCTGCTACAGCAGCGGACCAGCTTAGGTTTTCACTCATTTCATAGCCGACTTTGTTGCTTACTACCTGCTCGATAAGTTTGCTTGTATTCCTATCAGGGTGCTTGTATCTAAACTTGATGGTAAGCAATTCATCTGTAAAAGTATCCGAACTCAGCGCTAAGTTCTCCTGATACTTTAGAGGATCAATACTTTTGGTGAATTGACTTTTGACACCGACTGGAATGATCTCGTACAAAGCAGTTACGGTATGGCCACTTCCCAATTCACCGGCATCTTTTCTGTCATTGTTGAAGTCTTCATCTTTTAATTTTCTATTTTCATATCCGATCAGTCTATAGGCCTGCACATGTTGAGGGTTGAACTCTACCTGGATCTTCACGTCTTTGGCAATTGTGAATAGTGTTCCACCAAATTCATTTACAAGTACTTTTTTTGCTTCCCTGATATTGTCTATGTAGGCATAGTTCCCATTGCCTTTGTCTGCGAGGATTTCCATTTTCGAATCTTTGTAGTTGCCCATGCCGTATCCCAGTACAGTCAGAAATACGCCTTCCTTCCTTTTTTCTTCTACTAATCGCTCCATTGCTGCGTTACTTGATGCTCCCACATTGAAGTCACCATCAGTAGCTAGTACAATCCGGTTATTTCCTCCTTCAACAAGTTGTTCTTTTGCTATTTTGTAAGCCAGTTTGATGCCTGCACCACCAGCTGTTGAGCCACCAGCAGTCAGTTTATCTAATGCACTGAGGATAGCTTTTTTATCATTCCCGTCCGTGGGAGGAAGTACCATACCAGCTGCCCCCGCGTAGACAACAATGGAGACTTTGTCCTGTGGTCGAAGTTCGTTGGTCAACATCTTAAGCGATGCTTTGAGCAACGGTAACTTGTTCGGAGACTGCATAGACCCTGACACATCTATGAGGAATACAAGATTGGATGATGGCAGGTTATCTGTTTTCAGCCTTTTTCCTTGCAGCCCAATTTGGGTAATGAGGTGTTTCTCGTTCCACGGTGCGCGGCTCACCTCAGTATTGATAGAAAAAGGATCATCTCCTTCAGGGCTACGATAGTTGTAAGAGAAGTAGTTGATCATCTCTTCTATTCGGACCGCGTCTTTTGGAGGGAGCTGACCATGGTTGATGAAGCGCCTCATATTACTATAAGATGCTGCGTCTACATCTATCGAAAAAGTAGACAGCGGCTTGTCAGTCACTTTTCTAAAGCCGTTCTCGTGTATGGTGGCGTAGTCTTCCGTGTTTCCAATGAGATCTTCTTCAAGCTCATAGTATGCCATATCGGCACTTGGAGAAATGGCTCTGCTGACTGCCCCGGTTTGAGACATCTTGCGTCGTGATTTAAAAGGTCCTCTTTTGCCATAGCCTGTGACTATTACCTCTTGCAATTCTGAGACATCCGATTGTAGTGTCACATCGACTATTTTCTGATCCTTGAGCGTGACTTCTTTTGTTATGAAGCCGATATAAGCAAAGCTCAAGACGGCGTTTTTATGAGTTGGCACCTCTATAGAGTAAAAACCATTAACATCTGTAACCGTACCCTTGGACGATCCTTTGATCGTTACCGTGACACCCGGCAATGTGGCTCCTGTATCATCATATACAGTGCCAGTCACAAATCTTGAATTCTGGATCTCTAGTTGCATCATGGAGATCAAAATGAGAGATAGTATAGCTTTCATAACTTTTGTGTTTTGCAGTCAAATCCTTACTGGATATTGCCAACGTGATCAATTATTTTGAAATTGAGATGCAGCTATGTAATATTTCCATAAAAAGTGCTCAAAAAATTTTCTGTTCGTAATTTTTCCGTTTAGGATTGATTGTTGCTACCCATGAATAATTGTGCGAATATTTCCACATCGTAATAGGGACCTATCAGATGAAGAGCTGATCCGAAAATATCGTTCGACAGGGGATATGCATTCGGTCGGGATACTCTATGATCGCTACTTGCACCTTGTTTATGGCGTATGTCTGAAGTATTTGGGTGAGAGAGAACGTAGCAAAGATGCTACGATGGCGGTCTTTGAAAAGATAACCGAGGCTCTCAAAGAGCAAGAAGTTCAATACTTCAAAAGCTGGCTGTATATAGTGAGCAAGAATTATTGCCTCATGCAACTTAGAAAGAGCAAGAAGGAGTTAAAAATTTCAGAAGATTTTGTGGAAACCAACTTGGTCGAGCATCTAGAAGATGAAGACGCCAATCGAATTGATAGGGATTTGACCGCTTTGGAAAAATGTATGAAAACGTTGAAAAAGGATCAGGAACAATGTGTAAGATTATTTTACCTTGACAGCAAGAGCTACGTTGAGATAGAAGAGATCACATCGTTTTCATTGAAAAAGGTCAAGAGTCATATTCAAAATGGCAAAAGGAACTTGAGAATCTGCATCGAACGGCATCATGAGTAACAGTCGAGACAAAAAGGATTTTCTAAAGTATCTGTCAGGCGGAAAGAAAGGCAGAGAGGCTCAGGATTTTGAGAAAAGTATACTGAACTCAACCTTTGAAACTGAAGCCATGGAAGGACTGGAGCCGTTGACTAGTGACCAGGTACAATTGGATCTGGAAGAGCTAAAAAAGAGAGTAGATAAAAGGACCTTTAGCCGTAAAGTTTACTATTTGAGAATAGCGGCTACTATCGCACTACTCATAACCTTCGGAATCAGTGTATGGGTGCTAAATAGACCTCTGGATCAATCTTCAATAGCACTACAAAACGAAACAGAGATGCAGGGACCCAAGTTGATAGAAAAAAAGATTGCACCACCGTCATTGCCCCAGCCAAGGGAAGTTCCTCAGGTAAAACCAACAGAAATGATAACTCCCGCTCCGTTGGCCAAGGTCCCTGAGCGTGTAGCTAAGACAGAAAACGATCATGCTACAAGAGGAGCTTCTGCTACTTCTGATATTGATTTGGCGTTCGAGCAAGAAAAGGATATGGATCAAGAGCAAGCAGATGTGGAGCAGGTGTTGGTTGATGTTATTGAATCACAGGAGCCGGAACTTGGTCTGGCTAAGACCATTGGAAAGTCTGATGGCCCAGCGAAAAAGACAGTTGTGACTGGAAGCAATACACGTTCGAAGGCAAGGAGCAAAACAGCTTTACGTACTATTACCGGCACGATCATCACGGAAGATGGTGATCCGGCCATTGGGGTAACAGTGTTATTGAAAGGTAGTAGCATCGGAGCCATTTCTGATTTGGAAGGTAAGTATCAGCTACAGATTCCGGAGATTCTTGATCCGGTGCTAGTATTTAATTTCATTGGTTTCGAAGGACAAGAGGTTGATGTCAGTGACCGATCAGAAGTTGATGTGGAGATGAACTACGATGTGCAAACATTGAGTGAGGTTGTAGTAGTTGGCTATGGTGAACAAAGGGAGGTCTCATATCTAGGCTATGAGAGCCCCGAGCCAGTGGGAGGCATGAGGGCTTTTAAGGAATTTATTGAGGATGAGAAGATAATCCCTCAAGCGGCTAGGGATGCTAATGTCTCTGGGAAGGTCATATTGAGAGTTTCTTTGGATGCTACAGGTAAGGTAGAGCAGGTAGAAGTGCGAAAAGGACTCGGTTTTGGCTGTGATGAAGAAGCCATACGTTTGGTACAAGCATGGAATCGAGGTTGGGAAGGAGCCAGGAAGGAAGGTGATCCTGTATCCAGTACACTAAGAATAAAGATTAAATTCCCATAAATTAAAGTGGTTATAAAAATGAAACCAGGCAAAAACGTCCTTCTCGCCTGGTCTCGTCCAAAACAACTTTCCCACCCGGGAGGTGGGTATGAGTGGCTAAGATAGTAAATTGAAAGTGGTTACCTGCTGATTTGTGCTCAATAAACCGAATACTTATATAGGAACTATCGACGAACATGCATTTTTACACTGAAAAGTTGAAAGTCGATCCTTGTTTTCCTATCAAATATTTTGTTCGGCAAAGCACTTATGACTAATAAGAAAAAAGAAGAACTTTAAAGTATTATTTTCCCTTCAAATTCTTGAGGTTGACAATCTCTTTTGGACTCAAGTGGCGCCATTTGCCTCTGGAGAGATCTTTCTTAGTGAGAGGACCAAACATCACGCGGTCCAGTCTGACGACCTTGTAGCCAAGACTCTCGAATATTCTACGAACGATCCTGTTCTTTCCAATGTGTATTTCTATGCCAAGGATACGATTGTCCTCACCTACAATGGCTAGCTCATCAACAATAGCTTTGCCATCTTCTAATTCTACCCCATCGATGATTTTATCAAAATCCTGCTTCGTCACAGGCTTGTCCAGTTCAACTTGATAAATCTTTTTGATTTTGTAAGCTGGGTGTGTCAACTTCTTGGCGAGGGTCCCATCGTTAGTAAACAGTAAGAGTCCGGTTGTATGCCTGTCTAGTCTGCCTACAGGATAGATTCGTTCTCGGCAAGCATTTTCTACCAATTTCATCACCGTTTTCCGGTTCTGTGGATCTTCCACAGTGGTGATAAAGTCTTTTGGTTTGTTTAAGAGAACATATTGAGGCTTTTCAGCCTTCAGTATTTTGCCTTGATATTCGACCTTATCTGAGAGTTGTACTTTGGTGCCGAGTTGGGTGACAACTTGGCCATTTATCTTGATCTTACCTGCCGTTATGAGTTCATCAGCGTCCCTTCTGGAAGCAACGCCAGCATTGGCTATGAAACGATTGAGGCGAATACCTTCATCTGGATTAGGCTTACTCGCCGGGGAATTCTTTTTCCTCGTCATTAGTCGGCCTTTTCACCAATGGAGTTTTCTTCCAATGGGAAGTCTTTAGGAGTAGGTAGATCCTTCAGATCGTTAATGCCGAAATAGTCCATGAACTTTTGGCTGGTACCATAAAGCATGGGACGGCCTACAGACTCTGCTTTACCTTTGATTTCGAGCAGCTCTTTTTCCAATAACTTTTGGACTGCATAGTCACAGTTGACACCCCGTATCTGTTCTACTTCGCTTTTAGTGACAGGCTGTTTATATGCGATAATAGCAAGAGTCTCGAGTGAAGAATTGGATAGTCTTTTTTTGCTTTGCTGCTTGAGTAGTATGCCTATACTAGCCTGGTAAGCGGGTTTAGTGAGAAACTGAAATCCACCACCGCTTCTGACTAGCGAAAATGAGAAGTCATCACTTTTATATTTTTCTTCAAGCTTAGCTACGCCGTCATTGATATCAGCAATGGGTACATCTGCTTCGAACATCTCTTTGAGGCAGGCCTGCAGCTCATTTTCAGGAATGGGCTTAGGGGCACAAAAAATGAGTGCTTCGATATGGTTAGTAAGGTAATCCAACCCTCAGGACTTGGTCTTACCCATTTTCGCATCAATAGAATGCATGGTATGCGGCACGGCACGAAGTCTTTCCTTTCGGATCAACTTGCCAGTGTCCACACAAATGCCATAGGTGCCATTCTTGATGCGGATCAGGGCATTTTCTAAGTTGTTGATAAACTTTTGCTGTCTGGCGGCTAGCTGGCTGAGTTGCTCTTTTTCGGCAGTATCAGCACCGTCTTCCAGGGTCTTCACAGTACCAAAGGTTGAGTCGGTACCTTCGTCAGAACTTCGGGTCAAAGAAGCTCTCAGGGTATTAAGTTCGTTCCGTGCTTTGGTCAGTTTTTCGTTGATCAAATCCTCAAATTCTTTTAATTCTTCAGGAGAATATCTTGTTTTCTCTGCCATATTCAACAATTTTATGATCTTTAGACCTGAAAAAAATAAGCGCTAAAGTAATCAGATTGATTCAAGATAAAAAACGATTTTAACGTGCGAAACGGGTATAAACCAAGGTAATATTACACTGAGATGCTGCTGCAAGTATTCTACGTAAATACCTGAGGTACAAACCCTTGACTATTAACATCACCCCTTATGAAAAGCATCAAACTTACTCCATTTCTACTATTATGTATCATATTATCCTGTAGTGCTCCACAATCGGAGCGGGTTTCTGACATCGATAATGGTCCCAAGGTGAAATTAGTAATCCATGGTGGGGCTGGCACTATTAAAAGAGAGAACATGGACAGTGAAACGGAAAAAGCTTATCGAGATAAGCTGGAAGAGGCGCTACGAGCTGGATCAGCTGTACTAGACGCTGGAGGAGAGACTTGTGAAGCTGTTATGAAAGCCATCAACGTTATGGAAAACTCACCTCTATTCAACGCTGGTGTGGGAGCTGTTTTCACAGCAAGTGGCGAAAATGAACTGGATGCAAGCATTATGAAAGGCGATGATTTGAATGCTGGTGCTGTAGCGGGCGTGAAGACGCTCAAGAATCCTATATTGGCTGCCTATGAAGTCATGTTGAACTCCCCTCATGTGATGCTGTCTGGAAAAGGTGCTGAAGCGTTTGCGGAAGAACAGGGCCTTGAGATAGTGGATCCGGATTATTTCAAAACGGAAAGGCGAAAGAGTCAGCTTGAGAAAGTGCAGAAACGCGTTGAAAAAGAATTTGGTACTGTCGGTGCTGTTGCCAGGGACGCCTCAGGAAATATTTGCGCAGGGACCTCAACAGGCGGCATGACCAACAAGAAGTGGGGTAGAATTGGCGACTCTCCGGTGATTGGTGCTGGTACTTATGCCAACAATGCTACTTGCGGAGTTTCGGCCACTGGACACGGTGAATATTTCATCAGATCTAGTGCAGGATTCGATGTATCAGCCTTGATGGATTATAGATCTGAGACAGTTGCCGATGCGTCAAAGCAGGTTATTGATAAAATTGAAAAGCTAGGTGGGAAAGGTGGCTTGATTGCCTTAGACGCTCAAGGAAACGTAGCCATGCCCTTTAGCACCTCTGGCATGTACCGAGGCTACATCACAGAAGATGGAGAGGTGGTTGTTCAAATCTATGGAGATGAATGACTAAGATAACATACCTTTTATCATCCTGTCCTTTCCATTTAGATCCTGGCGAAGTTCAATTGAGGTAAACCCTTTTTCCTGAAGCAATTCGGAGACTTCCTTTCCGAATTGCTCATTGATTTCGAAGTAGAGATGTCCACCGGGGTTTAAGTGATCAAGCGCAAAAGTGACAATGGCCTCGTAGAAAAGGAGAGGCTTCTCGTCCGGGACAAACAGTGCCAGATGGGGATCGTAGTCCAAAACATTGGAGGCCATGGCTGATTTTTCCAAATCTCGAATGTATGGTGGATTGCTGACGATCAGGTCAAACTTTTCTCTTGAATATTCCGGTTTGAGGATGTCTTCTTTTTTGAAGGATACCTCAGATCCAAGTTGTCTAGCATTGATAGCTGCTAACTCAAGCGCTTCGGCTGAAACATCCCAGCCATGTACGATCCATGCGGGTCTGTCAAGTTTCAAGCTGATAGGGATAATTCCGCTGCCAGTGCCGATGTCGAGGATCGTAAGTTTTTGCTGGCCACTCCGTGTCAATATCCAGTCCACCAACTCCTCTGTTTCCTGGCGAGGTATCAGTACTGATCGATTGACCTTATACTTCCTATTCATGAAATACGCATAGCCTAATACATGTTGGACAGGTTCGTGCTTTAGGAGTCTTTTTATAAATACGTCCAATAGATCACGATCAAAATTCGGCACTGTCAGTCCTGCTAGCATTTGAGCTCTGGACATACCAAAATCCTCTAACAAAAGCCGAGTAATACTATTAGCCTCTGAATCATCATATACAGGATGAAGCTTCTCAGTAATCTCATTGAAAAGTGACTGGATCGATTGTGTCATAGTTTGGATATGGCGAATTTAGCGCTTCCTTATGAGGTCTGATTCATATTACATGCATCGAGCGCTACAGTTAGCGCATCAGGGAAGAGGAGCGGTAAGCCCAAATCCCATGGTGGGTTGCGTGATTGTTCATGATGGTCAGATTGTAGGAGAAGGATACCATCAGCAATACGGAGGGCCTCATGCTGAGGTCAATGCTATTCGTTCGGTAGCAAAAGATGCTCAGTTGTCGGAAAGTACAGTCTATGTAACCTTAGAGCCATGTTCACATTACGGCAAAACGCCACCTTGTGCAGATTTGCTTATAGAAAAAAAAGTAAAAAAGGTGGTGATCGCCGCCACTGATCCAAATCCTAAGGTCAGCGGAAGAGGGATTACCAAATTACAGTCAGCCGGTATAGAAGTTCTTGAGGGCGTATTGAAGGAGGAGTCCGAAGAGCTTAATATTCGCTTCAATACATTTCATCGGCGAAGGAGGCCTTACGTTATTCTAAAATGGGCTGAAACTTCTGACGGCTTTATGGCTCGAGAAAATTATGATTCAAAATGGATCAGTAGTCGATATTCACGCCAGATGGTTCACAAGTGGAGAGCCGAAGAGGATGCAATTCTGGTTGGTTTCAACACTGCCAAGTATGATAACCCTAAGTTGAGTGTCAGAGACTGGTCAGGACAAAACCCATTACGAATAGTGGTTGACTGGGAAAAGCAATTACCTAGTAGTTTGCATCTTTTTGATGGAGAGATACCTACAGTAGTTTACAACTCTCAGGAAGACAGAGAAAAAGAAGGTGTTGCTTGGGTGAAATTGGAGAGGCATTTTCCTGGAGAGGATTTTTTTGCGAATCTTTATAATCGTGGAATTCAATCTCTAATTGTTGAAGGTGGGGCGGCAACTCTTCGTCAGTTTATATCCTCTGACAACTGGGATGAAGCAAGGATTTTCATTGGAGAGGAGACATTTGGCGCAGGTGTAAAAGCACCTCAGTTACGAAGGAACATTAGTAAGCAGCATCGTGTTATGGGAGACATATTGAATATCTATTTTAATAGGTGAAAAATGGCAGAAGAACTTCTATTACCAACCAGTATGAATAAAGAGGAGCGGTACAAGTCCCTTCTTCCGCAAATAGAAAGCTTGGTTGCTGGTGAGGAGGATCTTATCGCCAACCTCGCAAATATTGCTTCGGCTCTGAAGTACGGTATGCAGTTTTTCTGGGTGGGATTTTACCTGGTAAAGGATAACTCACTTGTACTAGGGCCTTTTCAAGGGCCAATAGCTTGTACTCGTATTGCAAAAGGAAAGGGTGTCTGTGGAAAATCCTGGGAGGATAAAAATGTACTTCTTGTACCGGACGTAGATCAGTTTCCCGGTCATATTGCCTGCAATTCAGAGAGTAAATCAGAAATAGTAGTTCCCTTGGTACGGGATGGTGAGGTGGTGCTGGTATTAGATGTTGATAGTGATCAACTCAACTCCTTCGATGAGGTTGATCAGCGATATTTGGAACGGTTATTAGAAATGATCTGAGGAGCAGTTTCAAAACCCCTCAGATCCGAATAAGTTCTATTTCTTCACTACGACCGTGCTAGCGATATAGTCATGTAGTGCTTGCTTTTTCTCGGTAAAAGCGGCTATGATATAGCCAATGAGCAATAACATACCGGATATGATTTTTCCAATCTGCCTTAACAAGGATTTGATGAAATCAAGTCTATTACCATTGATATCAGTCACTTTTAGGCCAAGTGCCATTTTGCCCAGAGTGGCTTGGTATTTACTAGATTCCATAATAGTGCCGTACAGAATCTGAATGATCCATCCCACAACACTTGCAGCCATGATAGCACTCACAAGTGCTCCGATTGACTCAGGATTTGAGAGTGCAGCCAAGTCGAATCCACCGCCGGTGGCGAATCCAAGGCCTACAGCCCCTAAAATGGTGAGAAGAATAGTTTGAACAATGTAGAGGGCAACTCCGTCAATAATTAAGGCTACGAATCGTATCCAGAAGCCTCCATAATTAGTAGATGACATAGGTGATAATTGTTAATGTTAATGTCATCAAGATAATGATTTTACAGAAATGTGGGAATTCTGGCCCTCTACAGCTCAGCTAGCACGGTTTTACCTCCTTTGGTAATATCTCCGATGTTCACTTTCACCTTTGCATCTGTAGGTAGAAAGACATCAACT
>JAHCMJ010000093.1 GCA_019192485.1 Cyclobacteriaceae bacterium HetDA_MAG_MS6
TTTTTCAATGGTTACGGGTTCTGTTACAGTTGCCTTTTGGACGACTACCCTTGAGGTTTTGCAACTACTGAGGCATACGATGATGCATATGGCAAACGACCAATATTGAAATTTGTAAAGTTCTTTGAGTGTTTTTAGCATAAAAAAACCCCGCTATTGCGGGGCTAACAAAAGTATCATTTCCTTTTGGCAATTAATATGAGCCAAGTGCTTGATTTTCGATGGAAGCCAATCTCAATATCTCTTCATACTCTTTTGCCGAGAGTTCTTTATTGAAATAGTGAATGGGATTGATCTTCTTTCCATTTAATTTGACCTCATAGTGTAGATGTGGAGCGGTAGACTTACCAGAGTTCCCCGAATAAGCTATCAGGTCACCTCTTTTTATTTTTTGTCCTTTCTTCACTAGAAATTGATCCAGGTGTGCATATTTGGTGATATATCCAAACCCATGATCTATTTCAATTTGTTTTCCATAGCCACTGATACTGCTCCTGGTAAATTTGACTTTTCCGTCTCCTGTAGCATACACAGGTGTGCCTTTAGGCAATGAGAAGTCAAGGCCCCAATGCATTCGACGAGTTTTGTAGATAGGATCTATCCTGTAGCCAAATCCAGAAGATAGTCGCTTAAGATCTTTGTTAGATACAGGCTGTATTGCTGGCAGAGAAGCTAGCATTTCTTCTTTCTTGCGGGCAAGTTTGACGATTTCGTCATATGACTTGGTCTGAATATACATCTGCTTCTTCAGCTTATCCAGACGCTGATAGCTATTGAGTACTATTTCCTCTCTTTCCAGAGCCTTATCTGTAATGTCCTTGTATCGATTGGTTCCGCCTGTTCCGGCAGTCCTGATCTCGCCAGGGATAGGCTCTACGCCAAAAATAACCCGATAGATGTTGTCATCTCTATCTTGTAAAGAAGTCAGCATTTTATTGGCCTCATCAAGGTCTTGGCCAAGCAGGTCGTAATACAGATGCAATTCTGCATTTTCCTTTCTTAGCTGGGCTTCTTCCGGGGACTCAAAGTACTTGATGTATACGTAGACAATACCGCCTGCCAATACCAATGCTACCATTAAAAAACCAAGGGCATTCCAGATGACATCCCAAGTGGATACTCTTATCCTTTCATACCTACAAGATTCGGTATCGTAGTAATACTTAATCCTTGCCATTGAATAAAGTTAAGGTAATTTTAAGTTAGTTTTGACTCGAAAAAATTTGGTTGGCGGCTTGTACTTCTCGTCACAAGTTTACGATTTTCGTTGATCATTTACAAATACTTAATTTTAAGTAGCTTACAATCAGTACGTTAGATGGAGTCAAAAGTTATCCGAGAGAAGTTTCTCTCGTTTTTTGAGAGCAAAGGCCATGTTGTAGTACCCTCCGCCCCGATCGTGGTCCAAAATGACCCTACTTTGATGTTCACAAATGCCGGGATGAATCAGTTCAAAGATTTTTTCCTGGGCAATAAAATTGCAGAAAACAAAAGAGTAACCGATACTCAAAAATGCCTCCGTGTATCTGGAAAGCATAACGATCTGGAAGAAGTAGGCCTGGATACCTACCATCATACGATGTTTGAGATGCTCGGTAACTGGTCTTTTGGCGATTATTTTAAAGAAGAAGCCATTGATTGGTCATGGGAGCTGCTGACTAAGGTATACGAGCTGCCCGAAGACCGAATGTATGCAACCATTTTCGAGGGTGATAGCAAAGAGGGGCTGGAGGCGGATAGTGAGGCTAAAAATTTCTGGAAAAAACATCTTCCTGAGGACCGGATCATCAACGGATCAAAAAAAGATAATTTTTGGGAAATGGGCGATACAGGGCCTTGTGGACCATGTTCCGAATTGCACATTGATCTGCGCCCCGCGGATGAGGTGGCTAAAGTATCAGGAAAGGAGCTGGTGAACCAGGACCACCCGCAAGTGGTTGAGATATGGAATTTGGTTTTTATACAGTTTAACAGATCAGCAGGTGGTACGCTTAATAATCTCCCTGAACAGCACGTAGATACTGGGATGGGATTTGAGCGATTGGTCATGGCAATTCAGGCCAAACAATCCAATTACGACACGGATGTATTCCAGCCTGTTATCCAATCAATAGCAAAAAATGCAAATGTTGTCTATGGTATTGATGAAAAGACAGATATCGCCATTCGAGTGATATCAGATCATATTAGAGCCATAGCTTTCACCATTGCTGATGGCCAGCTACCTAGCAGCGTTAAGGCGGGTTATGTTGTACGGCGTATACTTCGTCGAGCGGTCCGATATGGGTATACCTTTCTCCATTTTGATAAACCCTTTTTGTTTGAACTGGTAGAAAAGCTAGCTGATCAGTTTTCAGGTACATTCCCCGAACTCAAAGAGCAGGAAGGTTTTGTAACCAAAGTGGTAAAAGAGGAGGAAGTTTCCTTTTTAAGGACATTGGAGAAAGGACTCAAGCGTTTTGAAGTGATAAAAACGGACCAAAGAAGTAAAGAAATAGATGGTAAGACCGCTTTTGATCTCTATGATACCTATGGGTTCCCGATTGACTTGACCTCCTTGATTGCTCGAGAAAATGATTTGACAGTAGATGTGAGAGGGTTTGAGCGTGAGATGCAACAGCAGAAAGAGCGATCCAAAAATGATGCGAAGCAGGATACTGGAGATTGGACGGTGATTCAGTCGGTTGAAAACGATTCTGTATTCCTGGGCTACGATCAATTGGAATCTTCAGCTCACATTACCAAGTACAGACAGGTTACACAAAAAGGAAAAGAGTTTTATCAAGTAGTGCTGGATCAAACACCATTTTATGCTGAAAGTGGCGGTCAGGTCGGTGATACCGGACTTTTGGTATCAGGAAATGAAAAAATCGAAGTATTTGATACAAAAAAGGAGAATAACCTGATCATTCATTTTGTCAAGAAATTACCCTCCGATACAAACATTGAATGCTTGGCCCGAGTAAATCGAAAGAAACGAGTACTTACGGAAAGCAACCACTCCGCTACTCACCTTTTACATGCTGCATTGAAGGAAGTGCTGGGAGACCACGTCCAACAACGAGGCTCACTAGTAAATGATAAAGTATTGAGATTTGATTTCTCGCATTTCAGTAAAATGGAGGTAGAGGAGATCGCTCAAGTAGAAAAGCGAGTAAATGAAAAGATCCGGGAAAATATAGTACTCGATGAACGTAGGAGTATACCGATAGAAGAAGCCAAAAATATGGGCGCCACAGCTTTGTTTGGAGAAAAATATGGCGACTTCGTCAGAGTGATCACATTCGATGAGCACTTTTCCAGGGAGTTGTGTGGAGGCACCCATGTAAATGCTACTGGTGAAATAGGATTTCTAAAAATCGTAAGTGAATCCTCGGTAGCTGCAGGAGTGCGTAGGATTGAGGCAATAACTTCTTTGGAGGCTGAAAAGTATATTACGGAAAAGGTGGATTTGGTAGATGAAATGATGGATCTACTAAAGCAACCCACGGACCCAATAAAAGCTATTCAAGCCCTGGTCAAGGAACGTAATCAACTTCAAAAAGAGGTTGAGGCATTAAATAAGGAAAAGACCAAATCAGTCAAGGCCGACCTACTCCATCAAATTCAAGAGGTAGGAGACTTGAAACTTCTAGCTAGTCAGTCCTCATTTCCTGATAATGATAGTATCAAGCAGTTGGCTTTTGAATTGAAAAGAGAGATCAAAGGCTTGGTATTATTGCTTGCGTCGGACGTCCAGGGCAAACCTAACCTCACGGTAATGCTTGATGACGATCTGGTCAAAGCGTATGATATTAATGCTTCTGACTTGGTGAGGGAAATGGCCAAGTCGATCAAAGGTGGAGGTGGAGGACAGCCTTTTTATGCTACCGCCGGCGGGAAAGATGTTGATGGTCTAGCCGAAGCATTGAGGAAAGGAAGAGCGATTTTGGAAGAAAAACTAAGCTTGAGTATATCATGATAGAAAAGCGGATTCGGGACAAGTATGTCCCGACAATCGGACTGGAGGTACATGCTCAGCTAGCAACCGAAAGCAAAATTTTCGCCTCTGATAGTAACTCATTCGGAGATCACCCAAACACCAACATCAGCACTATTACGCTTGGTCACCCAGGCACGATGCCAAAGCTCAACCAAAAAGTAGTGGATTTTGCACTGAAGCTAGGGCTAGCATGCAACTGTGACATCAATAAGGAATCTTACTTTGATCGTAAAAACTATTTCTATCCAGACCTACCTAAAGGCTATCAATTGACACAAGATAGGTTTCCTATATGTGTTGGGGGAGGAGTGAAAATCAGGTTGGAAAATGGAGAAGATAGAATCGTAGAACTGCATAAGATCCACATGGAGGAAGATGCAGGAAAATCCATACATGTGGAGGGAAAGAACTATACCCAGGTGGATTTGAACCGTGCGGGTGTACCCTTGTTGGAGATTGTTACTGAGCCTGATATATTCAGCTCCGAACAGGCAGTAGCTTTTCTGACCGAGATTAGGAAGATTGTGCGATACTTAGGTATCTGTGATGGTAATATGGAAGAGGGTTCTCTACGGTGCGACGCAAATATTTCGGTTCGGCTGAATTCTGAGACAACGCTTGGCAAGAAGGTGGAAGTGAAAAATATGAATTCCATCAGAAATGTTTCAAGAGCTATTGAGCATGAGATCGAACGTCAGATCACACTCGTGGAGAGGGGAGAGGAAGTCATCTCTGAGACCAGGACTTTTGATGTCACTACGGGAACTACCTCTGGGATGAGGACAAAGGAAGAACTAAACGATTATCGTTACTTCCCTGATCCTGACCTGAGTCCGGTTCAGGTGACAGATGAGTGGATAGCCAAGGTGAAAAGTGAAATGCCAGCTTTGCCGGAAGAATTGTTTAATGAATTCGTGGCTGTCTATCAACTTCCTGTATACAATGCAAATGTTTTAACCGACGATCAGGCGATGGCGCTATACTTTAAGGAAGTCTGTAGGCATACTACTGAGTATCGTGCAGTATCCAATTGGTTGATGGGTATAGTCAAGTCTCATCTCAATGACACATCTACCGACCTCAGGGATTTTCCGTTGAGGGCTGATGTACTTGCTTCTTTGATTGACCTGATCAAGGCAGGAAAGGTCAGCAACTCTGTCGCTTCACAGCAATTGTTTCCATATTTACTGGAAAATACCAGTGTCACTGTGGAACAGGCAGCAGAAATACTGAATGTCATTCAGGATTCTAGTGAAGACGCTATCCAACCGATGATAGATGAAGTCCTGGAGGCATTTCCTGATAAGGTTAAAGCCTATCGCAACGGGAAAAAAGGGTTAGTGGGTATGTTTATGGGAGAGGTCATGAAGAAAACAAAAGGTAAAGTAGACCCCCAAGTAGCTAACAAGATGCTGCGAGAGTCGTTAGAGTCACAATAAATCAAAGGAATGATGAAAAAAATTGGTCTTCTTTCTATGTCACTTTGGGCGCTTTGGAGTTGCTCAACTTCTGAGAAAAATGTAGATGGTGTCAAACTATCAGGTAAGGTCAGACAACCAATCGCCGGAGAGGTGATCAAGATAGAAAAACTAGGTACTACTGAGTTAGAAGTAGTCAGTACAATAGAGCTTGATGGCGAGGGCGAATTTGTAATAGGCGTCACAGTGGATCAGCCATCATTCTACCGCATCAATTTCTACGATCGGCAGTATTTAAACCTCATTCTGACTGGAGAAGAAGCTGAGGTTAAGTTAGAAGTAGACGGTGATCGACCACAGGGGTTCTCACAAGTTTCTGGATCGACCGATACACAGTTGCTTACAGAAATTGACGAGTTAGCTAACAAGACTCAGAGCGATATTCAAATGCTCAATACAGAAGCAGTTGAAGCGAGAGCTCGAGGGGATGTTAATGCTTTGCAAGATATTACCCAGCAGTATTACTATATCCAGCAGAAGAACCTCAATGCTTTAAAAAAGAAGCTAATTGATTCCGCTCCATCTTTAGCTGCGCTATATGGGCTAAACAGTATTGATATCAATAATGAGTTTGCTTTTGTAGATAGCTTGGCAACAAAGTTTGAGAATAGTATTCCTCATAATCCTCATGTTATCAGCCTGATGCAACGAGTTGAGGCACTTCGTAAACTTGCCATAGGCTCTCCGGCCCCTGAAATTGCTTTACCTAATCCTAACGGGGAAGTGCTTTCTCTAAGCTCGTTGAAAGGCAATTACGTATTGGTAGACTTTTGGGCCGCTTGGTGCCGTCCATGTAGAATGGAGAATCCAAATGTTGTTAGGATGTACAATGAATACAAAGACAGAAATTTTGAAATTTTAGGTGTTTCATTGGATAAAACAAAGGAAGCCTGGCTTAAGGCCATTGCTGATGATGGACTCACTTGGAAACATATCTCAGATCTGAGATACTTTCAGTCTGAAGCTGCCAGGGAGTATCAAATCAATGCGATTCCGGCCACATACCTTATTGGTCCGGATGGAAATATCGTTGCCAAAAATCTTAGGGGAGCTTCACTGGAAGCAAAACTGAAAGAAATATTTGGTTGAGCGCATTCAGGAAAACCCTAAACCCATTTCTTTAAAGCCGACCAGAGCGCAATTTTTTCATCTTTAGACTCCTGTAACTTCAAGAGAGACGTGGAGAGCAGTAATTGGCCATTTTCTATCTCATCAATTTGATAGTTGCTGATGGCTGTAGCGTTGAGTCCGTTGATTTGAGTAATCGGGCCAAAACAAAGTAATCTTTCAAAAGAGAATTCCAGTTTAACAGGTCCTTGAAAGACAGCGACTTGCTCCAATGTAAGATTGATAGCCTTGAGGATTTTTTTTAAAAGTTCCTCATCATTGTTGGTTAAGGAGTCTGTTACCACCACAAAATCGTAATGGGTGGGATTGGGAGACTTAGGTTTTTCAATAACAGGAGTTGAACGCTCTTCAGGTGTCATCGGTGATCCCAAGTTTTCAGCATTAGTTTCCTCAAGCTTTTCATTCAAGACGAAGAGCTCCTCGTCTATCAGTAGGTGAAGGTGATGGTCGTCAATCATCAATCAATTTTGAATATGGACTTAAGTTCTTTGGCTTCTTCTGGTTTCATCCTTTTAGCAAGTACCAGGCGCAGCTGACGTCTTCGTAGGGCACCGTCATAAAGCTCTTTTTCAAAATCATTTTCGGGCATCGCTTCAGGGACATCAATAGGTCTGCCTGTTTGATCCACAGCTACAAAAGTGAAGAAAGCGCTATTGGTTTCAAATTTTTTCCCGGAAGGAATGTCTTCGGCTTCAACTTTTATAAACACTTCCATTGAGGAGTTAAATGCCCTGGTCACAAATGCAGTCAGTGTCACTACATTGCCAAGTCCTATGGGCCGAGAAAAGGAAATATTATCCACTGATGCAGTTACAACAATTCTATTGGAGTGTTTCTGAGCGGAGATAGCAGATACGATATCCATCCAGTGCATGAGTCGGCCTCCCATCAGATTATTTAACGTATTGGTGTCGTTGGGGAGTACAAGCTCTGTCATTGTCACATGAGACGCTGCACAATTTTTCTTTTTCTTATTCATTCCAACCGTTTTCGCCAAGCAAAGGTACGAAGCTGAAGTGGTTATACTCTTTTTTCACGATTTTGTTTGTACTCACCTTTGTCAGTTTCAACATCTTCTGTTTCCTCGCATTACCCACAGGAATGACCAGGGACCCACCTACTTTGAGTTGAGCGATCAGTGGGTTGGGGACCGTTGGCGCTCCCGCGGTAACAATGATCCCATGATATGGTCCGTGCTCTGGTAAACCTCGAGAACCGTCCCCGCGATAGAAGTGAGGTCGATAACCAATCTTAGGTAAAAATGTCGCCGTTTTTTGATAGAGTTTTTTATTGTATTCTATTGTATGCACTATGGCGCCTACCTCCAGTAATATGCAGGCCTGGTACCCTGATCCGGTACCTATCTCCAATATCTTATCTCCGGGATTGATACGAAGTAACTCCGTCTGGAATGCAACTGTGTATGGCTGAGATATCGTCTGACCCTCACCAATTGGAAAAGCCTTGTCTTCATAGGCGTGCTGGAGAAAGATGTCATCGAAGAAGTAATGCCTTGGAACCTTGCTGATGGCCGCTATCACTTTTGGATCCTTTATACCTTTTTCAGAGACTTCTCTTACTAGTTGTTTTCGTTTGCCTCGATGTAGGTAGCTATCTTCTAATTTCTCCATATAATTGCGCAACAAAGCTAAAAAAGAGGAGGGAAGGAAACATGTTTACCGGAATAATAGAATCTCTCGGGAAAGTCAAACAAGTTATAGCCGAAGGGAGCAACGTTCATTTTGAGGTAGCGTCACCAATTAGTACAGAATTGAAGGTAGATCAAAGTGTAGCACATAGTGGTGTATGCTTGACAGTCACGAAAACTGAAGGCGATACCCATTGGGTAACTGCTGTAGATGAGACTTTGAATAGATCTAGTTTGAAAAATTGGGGTGAGGGTTCCATTATCAATCTGGAGCGATGTATGCGTGCTGATGGTCGTTTTGACGGGCATATTGTACAAGGTCATGTAGATATGACAGGTATCGTAAAGGAAGTAAAACAGCTGGATGGTAGTTGGGAGTTTGGATTCTCTTTTGGTAAGACCGATGAGGTGCTTGTGGATAAAGGAAGCGTATGTGTCAATGGAGTGAGTCTAACGTGCTTTGATACTGCTGATCACTATTTCAAAGTGGCAATCATACCTTACACCTATGAGCATACTAACTTCCATCAATTAGCAGAAGGGGATATTGTGAACTTAGAGTTTGATATTCTGGGTAAATATGCGCGAAAGCTGCTACAAAAGCAGTAGCACTAGCTTTGATTCGATGTTGATAGTTTTTTCCTAACTAGTTGGTAAGCGCAAAGACCCAAAATCACACCCAATAGCATACCTACTACTATATCTCCGGGGTAATGCACACCAAGGTATACCCGAGAATAGCTAACCAACAAAGCCCATGCAATCAGGAGATAGCCTAGGGTATTTGGGTAGAGTTTACTGAAAAAAGTTGCCAACCCCATGGTATTCGCAGCATGAGATGAAGCGAATCCATATTTACCACCGCATCCGGCAACCACGATCACCAATTCTTTGAGACTCTGTTCTCGGCAAGGTCTTAATCGCTCAAAATATGGTTTCATTAATGAGGAGGTCAGTTGATCTGCCAACGTTATGATTAGCAATATGGCTAATAAAGGTACCCAGACTTTGCCCTGATATTTTTGATGTAATTTATAGATAAGAAAGAGGTAGAGGGGAATCCAAATATACTTGTCAGACAACCAGATCATTGGGATGTTTAAATATGGGTAGCCAAAGCCGTTTAATACATCAAACAGGGCAAGATCCCACTCTTTCAACTTGTCAATGATCATACCCAGTCAATTCCTTTTTTCAGATATCCTAAAGATTGAGCTTCGAGACTGTCGGACTCTGGTCGATAATCATATACCCAATCGGCTTGTGGAGGCATACTCATCAAAATAGATTCTGTTCGGCCATCAGTATCCAAGCCGAACTTAGTCCCTTTGTCATAGACCAGGTTAAACTCAACATATCGACCACGTCGTAGGCGTTGCCAGGTTTTGTGTGATTCATCAAAGGCTTTGTTTTGGTTTCTACTGATTAGCTCGGCATATGTAGGTAAGAATGTTTTGCCGACAGCTTGAGTGAAATCAAGTACCTGGTCAAAAGTCATGTCATGTTGTTCGGTCAATCTGTCAAAGAAGATACCTCCAATTCCTCTGGTTTCGTTTCGATGTTTGATGAAGAAGTAATCATCGGCCCATTTTTTGAATTTACTATAAAGCGTACCGCCAAATTGATCGCAAGTATCTTTTAGCTGTTGATGGAAAAAACGTGCATCATCAGGGTAAACATAGTGGGGAGTAAGATCAATACCACCACCAAACCAGTATATTCCATTACTCATCTCAAAGTACCTTACATTCATATGGATGATAGGAACCCATGGGTTTTCCGGATGAATTACGATGGATACTCCTGTAGCAAAGAAGTCGGCATCATCGATCTGAAGCGCTTGAAGTATTTTCTCAGGTGTTTTACCATTAACCGCTGAAAAATTGACACCTCCTTTAGCAATAACTCCTCCATTTGTCATGATCCGCGACCTCCCCCCGCCACCGCCGGGACGGTCCCAAAGATCCTGATGAAATTTACCAGCACCGTCTGCATGTTCTAATCCATTGCAGATATCATCCTGCAAGGACCTAAACCACTCTGCTATACTTTCTTTAATTGCTCTCATAGTTGATCAGAAGGGAAAGCCTATCCCAATATTAATGGCAGTTTTGTTTCTTATAAAGTCCTTGTTATCCTTGAAATCAATATCATCCAGTACAAAGCGCTCGCCGCGCTGCTGTGCGGGATCTACCACTTGGATGGCGCCATCGAGTCGAAATACAAGAAATGAAAAATCAAACCTAAGACCCAAACCGGTACCAACTGCTATTTCACGATAAAACTTGTTAAATCGGAATTTGCCATTTTCTTGGTTAGTTTCGATTTCTGATATCCTGGTATTCGTACTTACCCGATCACTATTGAGCAGCCAGATATTGCCAGCATCTACGAAAAAGGCCCAGTCTACAAATCCAATAAGTTTTCTTCGGAGCTCAAAACTTGCTTCTAGTATGACATCTCCGCCTTGCTCAATCCTATAAGATATTTCATCAGGTCCTGTTGCATTCTCTTCACTTATCAGGGCATACCCACCTGGTCCAAGCCGTCGAGCAGGCCACGCACGTAGACTATTGCTTCCACCTATGTAAAAATACTTTTCATAAGGTAAAGCTGCTGATGCGCTCCCATAGGGATTGGCTATTCCGACATTGATCCGATAGGCAATGGACGCTTTTCTGTTGAGTGATCTAACCTTTCTAAAATCAGCATTAAATTTTAAAAACCTGAACACAGAAAGTCGGTCGTTAAAAGCATTTTCTCCGAGGACGTTGATTAGATTTCCTCCGGACTCAGCGAAGAAACGAATCAGGGTCGCATCCCTATTGAGCGTGCCATATTGGTTTTTATTAATTACCACTTCGAAGGAGCTGGTGCTAATAAAGGAGGACTCAAAAGAGTTGGAAAAGGCGCCGTTACCTAGAGAATCTTGTTCGTCTAAAAAGTCCTGAAAAGAGTCTTCGATCTTGATGAGGTTATTGGAACCTACCGTGATTGGGTTTAGATTATATCTGACATTTCCTTTATGATTTTGCCAACCGTAGGTAAACGAGGCATTGATCCTACTCCTTTCGTATTCGCTCAGCCGATCCTCATAGTTAAAGGATAGTGCAATCCTGGTTGTAGGATTCAGGTCTTTCATTTTATGGGTGAGCTTCCTGCCCGCTAGTAGAATTTGGGGAAAAGTGATGGACATATCCGCACCGTATACCAGGTTGGAGTAATTGTTGCCTGTATTACTTACGTTTTGAATGCCATCCAAGGCAAAATTTCCGCTTAGTTGTAGTATCTCCAAGCCGTTGAAGATATTGCGATTTTTGAAGCTGAAATTGAGGAACGGTCCTGGTAAAACATCAGATCCCGCGATGGAAAACCCAACTTCTGTAGAGGATTCAAACTTATTGAGCGGACTTGTAAATATATTAGCTACGAAATGTCCGCCCGTGGTATCGTAGTTGATGTTTACAAACTTGTAGATATCCAGATATGACAGTTGTTTTTGAGTTTCAATCGTATTCTTGCGACTGTATAATTGCTCTGGGTAAATGAACAATCTGCCATCGAGTATACTTCTCCGATATTTTTCTTCTAAGAAGTTGTAAGTGACTTGGTTATAGCGAGAAATTGAGGACCGAGTGATATCTTCTGTATCTCCGGAGGAAGTGAAGATCACAGAATCCAAATGATACTTTTGATAGGAATCTTGATCTTCGTCACCAACGATCGTGGTGACCAGCACCTTTTGCTCGTTGAGGGTAATGGTATCGATTTGGTAACGGATGAGCTGCTTAGGGAAATCGAAATACCCATTATCTGCGACAAGCTGAAAGATTCTATCACGTTCTTTTGAGAGATTGCCCTCATTGTAATTATGACCTTTCACCAAGAAGGAATTTTCAAGTTCCTGTTTGATTAATTTGGCTATTTCCTGATCATTGACCTGATAGGAAATCGAGTCAAGCTTATATTGATTTCCAGGTTTTATATCGTATGTGATTGTTCCTCTTTGCCTTGAATTCACTTTTAGTTTGGTTGTTACCTGACTTCTAAAGAAGCCAATGCTGGACATGTATTGCCTGATTTTTTCGACGGTACCTTTTTGCTTGACGGTGTCTATAATGGCCAAGGGTTCTCCAATCCTCATGAAGTAGTTCCCTTCTCTTATTTTACGCTTCAAGTGGTCCGTTTTCTTGACTCGTTTGTTTTGAAGCTTTCTTTTTTTACTGTTTCTTTTCGCGTTAGCAAGCTTTGTGGCGAATTTCTGTTCGACCTTACGAAGCTTGCGGACATATTGGGCACTATCATAGTGTTGAGAACCAAAGCGGTAAAGATGTACTGCCAATGGCATCCCAATAAAGCGACTATTAGGCTCTTGCTCGTATAGGTTAGTCATTTCTTCCTGATGCGAACCCTTGATGCCATTTATCTTTTGGCTTTGGAGAATTACTTGATCATTTGTGAGATATTTGGTGCTCAAGCAAGAAGAAAGCAGTATTAGAAATATCAGATAGTTATGCCTCACGCCTCTTTTCAAATGATAACGCAGAGAGAGATCAAGATGGTAAAGTCTCTCAAATTAAAAAAAAATAGGGTTCGCGAACGCAAATTTACAGTCGAAGGCGTTAAAAGTACGCTGGAATTATTGGATTCAAAATACAATATAGATTTTGTTGTTGGTACATCACAATTCTTAGCTGCTTATGCTCAGAACCTTGAGGAAGCTGAGGTAGAAATTAAAGAGGTCAAAGCAAAAGACCTGGAGTCTATTAGCCATTTCAAATCATCTGACGCTTGCCTGGCCGTTGTGCAGATGAAGGATAATGTTGAGTTGTGGGATGGCAATGGGCGTGTTTTCTTGTTAGATGGTGTTTCAGATCCTGGAAACCTAGGAACGATCATCCGAACGATGAATTGGTTTGGGTACGGCCATCTTCTGTGTAGTCCAGACTGTGCCGACCTATACAATCCCAAGACCATAGCTGCTTCTATGGGCTCTTTTTTACATGTAGAGGTTATACATATGGAATTGTCGGGTTTAATAAGAACCCATCAGGATATACCTATTTATGCGGCCATGCTAGAGGGCACTTTTCTGAACCAGGTGGCCTTTCCGGATTCTTGTATGATTGTTATGGGGAGTGAATCCCACGGAATTAGCGAGACAATAAAGGAATTGGTCAACCATCGGGTTACTATCCCATCATTCGGTCAAGCTGAGTCTTTGAACGTTGCGGTAGCGACAAGCATCATTGGCTACCAACTAAGCCTTTCGTAAGTCTAGATAAGCATTTAACAATCCTGAAGTAGAAACGTCATGAGTGTCTGAGATGCTTGTTTCTTTGATCTCTTTCAGTACTTTGCCAGCCAGTTGCTTGCCTAACTCTACACCCCATTGGTCAAAGCTGAATATGTTCCAAATGATACCCTGGACAAAAATCTTATGCTCATAGATAGCAATCAGTGATCCGAGCGTTCTTGGGGTTAGTTTTTTAAGTAGGATGGAGGTGGTGGGCCTATTACCCTCAAAGACCTTGTAGGGTAATAACTTCTGTATTTCCTCCTCACTCAGGCCTTGAGCTGATAGTTCTTGTTTCGCCTCTCCTTCAGTTTTGCCATTCATGAGCGCCTCAGTTTGCGCAATGAAATTAGCTATGAGTTTCTCTTGATGATCTACATGCTGATGAGGGGGTTGTGCGGCTGCAATAAAATCGCAGGGTATCATTTTGGTACCCTGGTGGATCAACTGATAGAATGCATGCTGTCCGTTAGTGCCTGGCTCGCCCCAGATAATGGGCCCCGTTTGATAAGTTACTTTTTCTCCTGATCGATCTACAAATTTCCCATTGCTTTCCATGTCACCCTGCTGTAGATATTTGCTGAAGTGCTGTAGCAAGTGATCATAGGGAAGTATTGCCAAAGACTCTGCGCCATAGAAGTTATTGTACCAGATGCCAATCATGGCCATTAGGGTAGGTATATTCTTCTCAAAGGGTGCCTCTAGAAAATGTTGATCTACCGCTTCTGCCCCTTCCAATAGCGCCTTGAAATTTTCAAATCCTACTGTACATGCGATACTCAGGCCTATTGTTGACCATAGAGAATATCGACCACCTACCCAATCCCAAAAAACAAACATGTTGTTGGGGTCGATTCCGAACTCGGTAACCTTGCTCTTATTCGTGGAGACCGCTACGAAATGTTGCTTGATATACTTTTCATCTTTTGCATGTTGTAAAAACCATTCTCTTGCGGTTTGTGCATTGGTCATGGTTTCCTGTGTCGTGAAAGTCTTAGACGCAATAATGAAAAGTGTGGTCTCGGGATCAATCTTTTCAAGCGTTTCCACCATATCACTAGCGTCCACATTTGACACGTAATGCGGTTCGATGTCTTCATGCCAATAGGGCTTGAGTGCCTTTACCACCATGTAAGGTCCCAGGTCGGATCCGCCGATCCCAATATTGACAATGTGTTGAATTCTCCTTCCGGAATATCCCTTGAGCTCACCATTGTGGAGTCTGCTAGTGAAGGTTTTTATTTTGTCCAGCTCCATAAATACCTCGGGCATCACGTCTTCGCCATCCACCATAACTGGGTTGTTGGTGAGATTTCGTAAAGCAGTATGTAAAACAGCTCTGTTTTCCGTCTGATTGATGGATACACCTGAAAACATAGCCGTTTTAGCTTGTTCCAGTCCTGCTTCCGTAGCAAGTTCCTTTAATAAGGATAGTGTATGATCGTCTACTAGATTTTTGGATAGGTCTACTAAAATATCCTCAAAAGAAATAGACCATTGGTCAAATCTGCTTTTGTCTTTGAAAAGTTCTTTGAGCGTTAGCTCTTTGGCCTTATTGTCAAAATACTGCTGAAGCTTACGCCAGCTGGAGGTCCCAGTGGGATTAGAATTTGGTAGCATGCAAGGATTAGCTGAAAATGAAGAGGCAAACTTGAATGATTTACCTCAAGAATACAATGGGAGTTTTAAAGTCTAACGAATAGATAATACATATATCCGAC
>JAHCMJ010000094.1 GCA_019192485.1 Cyclobacteriaceae bacterium HetDA_MAG_MS6
CGAAATGGTACTTGTTGCCGGTGACGAAAATGAAACCCTATCATTTGTCAATGACTTCCGGGAGAAGTATTTCGGGATCAAGGAGCCATTCAATTTAGTGTATCCTGATGATGCAGAATTAGAGGATGAACTCTTCCAAACTATCGAAGAAGATCCTGAAGAAGAGGACGACGGCTTCGGTTTCTGACGAAGCGTTCTCACTTCATACAACGGTGTTGTTTTTCTGCTTATCTTTGAAAGCGTCAGGAACACCGGTATCGGGGATGCTTTTTTCACTCACCAAAGTTTTCAACCTCCATCATAATACCAGCTTTGTTATTCCTAGTTATCTAATGATGATTCTTTAAAAAAAGAAGATTTTCAAAGGTACTTTTTTCACCTTAGGTGTGTCTTGTCTTTTGTAGTTAATTAAAAACAGTGACACCTCTTAAAATTATGCTTTGGAATAGGATCTTAGGTTATTGCTTAGTCCTGTTATGGGCGCTGCACGGAAATGCCCAACAAGAGTTTATAGACCAGTTTGAAAAAAGGAAATACGTTACCGATAGCGGCAGTTTCTATTATGCAGTATTCGCGCCAAAGGAACTTCAACCCGAAAAGCGATACCCGTTGATACTCTCGTGGCATGGCATGGAAAACCAAGGAGTGTTTCCTGAGGATTTTATGAAAAATGCAGCTTCGATCGTTTGGGGTTGGGTAAGACCGGAGGTTCAGGATAACTATCCATGCTATGTGCTCGCACCTCATTTCACGGTAATGCCGGATGATGCCATTGTAGGTGGTGCCCATTTTATGGATATCCCGGCTCACCTGATTGATAGTCTCGTCGGACGTGGTCAGGTCGATCCTAATAGGATTTATGTCACCGGACACTCAATGGGAGGAGGGTTTGCCTGGGCAAGCCCTATGCGCATGTCTACCCGGTTTGCAGCCATGATGCCGACGAGTTACTTGCATTTTCAAGAACAGCAAACAGAAGAAGCCATAGCGATCTATGCTACAATTCCTTTGTGGCCGATTCACCACAACCAGGATGGAAACGGGCCAGAAGATGAAATTGAATTTCTCAACTCGACCGGATTACCTTTTATCAGTACGCATTATTTTGATGGAGAAGAGAAGCACCTCTCTGAGACGAGAAAACAGAACTTAATCGATGCGCATCACCAATATTTTTATACTGAATACAATTATCCCTGTGGTGAAAAAGTCAACTGTCACTTTGCGATGGATACGGCAGTTGTCGATCCTTATATACACCAATGGTTGTTTCAACAATACCTGATTGATCCAGAGGCACTTTCTATGGCTTTGCAGGTGAAAGATAATGGCCTGCAGATCACTTGGCAAGCTTCCGTTACGACGGACTCTGTAGAAGTCTGGGTACAGGACGGAGTCGAAAGCCTATGGGTAAGAGCTGGCAAAACGATAGCTATAGGTGGTGAGTTTATGTACTATCCCGAAAGTATACTTGACTCTGCTAACTTCACCATTCGATTGTTATTGTATAATCAAGAAGGGTTTGTCTATGGAGTTCAGCAACAACATCCATCTGATTTTCCTGAAGTAATTGCTGATAACCCTCATAGCAAAAGCGCCGCAGTCTTGCATCCAATTCCCTCACGAGGAACTATTAAAATCGCAGCATCCGATGATATTGTCCAAAGGGAATGGTGGTATCAGTTAATAGATGTCAATGGAAAGACGATTGATGCTGGTCAAACGATACAGCAGACAATTGATATCAGTGACATAGCCAATGGTGTGTATTTCCTTAGGGCTCATCGTGGTTACGAGCAACTTTTTGAGCGAATTATAGTATCTCAATAGTAAAATGAGGTGGCCGCGCATGAGTTAAAAATGCACATGATAATCGGTATTTGGGAAAACTATGATTTCAATAGTCAAGTTTGGAAGTCCATACCATCATATTCAGGTTCTGGCATTACCAAAGAGTGGAAAGGATTATTATATCATCTCTAAGAACAATTTCCCTAGACTGACTGCTCGGAGCCTATGCTGGTACAATGAAGATTTTTAGGACCTGAGGGTCTTTTCAACATTTAAGGAAATGACCTGCTGATGATCGCGTATATTTAATCCTGATAATCTGATGCCTATGGAAACAACTAAAGACTGGATCACCATCGCTCTGGTCATATTTATGTTTTTGAGTTTGGTCGCCGTATATGGAGAGCGGATCATTACCAAAAAAGGAATAGGAGCTCGTACCATTCAAGTTATCGGTGTGCTTCTGGTCATACCTTTGATTGGTATACTCGCCCTGCATAAGGTGTTGGAGACACAAACTACTGCTACGCTGATCGGTGCTCTGACAGGGTATTTACTTTCCGGAGTGGGTAGCTATGAACCTTCTGGTAAGAACAGCAAAAAACAAAACAATGCCGGAGGTGTAGGGAAAGCAGGATAAACCTTTCAACTAGCTCCCTGGGATTAGGGACAATCTGGCATTTTTTTTGTGTAAGAGGCAAACTAAAGCAGGATCATATATGAGCAAGTTTGTCGTTTTCTTCGCAGTGTTGACTTTATGTACGACCTGCGCCATCACCCAAAATCTTCGTGAAAGTCAATTAGTCCAAAAAGAGGGTATTTATTGGAAAGATTCGAACTGGCCCCATCATCGAGTAGTGGGAGTCTTTAACCCGGAGACAGATTCCTTGGAATGGAGACATGCAAACTGGCCAGGTTTCGCTGTAGATGGTGTTTATAACCCAAGTACTAAATCAATCGAATGGCAACACGCACCTTGGAGAGATTATGATATTGCGGGAGTGTACAATCCTGTCACCCGGATGGTGGAATGGAAGCATTCGGATTGGGTCAGGTATTTTGTGGATGGTGTTTTCAACGCTGAGACTGGAGAAGTGGAATGGGTACAATCCAAGTGGCCAAACTACCGAATTTCAGCAGTATTTAATCCCGAAACCGGACGAGTGGAAAGTAAGCAATCAGAGTGGCCAGATTACGACATCGCAGGTGTTTACAATTTACATACGAAAAAGGTGGAGTGGAAACAATCCGATTGGCCTCGTTATGAAGTCAAGGGGGTGTACAATCCTGTCCTAAAAAAAGTGGATTGGAGTCAGTCGAGGTGGCCGGATCATAGTTTGGCGGTGGTTTCAGCGTTTTGATCTCAGAGTTCTTCTGTCCGCAAATCCTGCGGTTCCTGTTGATGTATGTATTTAAACAAATCGACCAATTGCGGAAGAGTTTTCACTTTGTGCCTACGCTTGTAAGTTTTGAACTGATCCTTGTTGTTTTTGAACACTTTGTTGCTGCCTAGGATAAATCGATCCCCATCGCTTACTCCAATTTTGCTAACAAAATGATCTTCGGGGGTTTTGTAAAAAAGTGTGGTTTCATGATCCTGGTACTTGAATATACCTATATCGAAAAGTCCTCCATAGACAATCGGAACGAGATAAAATCCCGTTTTCAGGAGCTGTAAGTTACGCAGGTAAAGACTGAAAGATTCGTTTTCTTCTACAACCTGAAACAGCATCCTGCCTGGTCGATCATGCTGTTTTGTTTGATATTTCAGTGTCCTGAATTCTAGCGTATCACTAGTAGAATAGAGCAAAACACTATGGACTTTAAAAAGTGGGTAGGCGAGGATTTGGCTGGACTTCTTCATTACGACCGTTTCTTCATTAAACAAGGCCTTTATCCCCACCTGTCCTGATATTTGTGAGCTGTCCGTCATGATCAATGTGCCATCATACCAGGGCTGGGCGCTGGACAAGAGGCTGAGCAACAGGTACAGGCTGAAGAAAATAAACTTTGTATCGAGACGGATCATATTCGTTCGCAAAAAACCAAAAATTTATCTTTGCGGCAAATACAATGATACCCATGAATGCCATTGACTACCAAAAGGCCCATAAAGAGCAATTTCTCAGCGAACTGATCGAATTGCTGAAGATACCCTCCGTCAGCGCTGATCCCAAGTTCAAAGCTGAGGTTCGACGAGCGGCGTCCTATCTCACCGAGAAGTTTAAAGAAGCTGGTGTGGATCACGTCGAGCTCTGCGAAACTCCCGGATATCCAGTTGTTTATGCTGAAAAAATAATTGATCCTGATTTGCCCACCGTCCTGGTCTATGGTCACTATGATGTGCAGCCGGCAGATCCCTATGAATTATGGGATTCGCCACCTTTTGAGCCGGTGATCAAGGACGAGCGCATCTATGCTCGTGGTGCTTGTGATGATAAGGGTCAAATGTATATGCACATCAAAGCATTTGAGTCCATGATGAAAACGAATTCTTTGCCATGCAATGCCAAATTTATGATCGAAGGTGAAGAAGAAGTAGGCTCGGATAACCTTGAGGGGTTCATTAAGGCAAATAAAGAAAAATTGACAGCAGATGTCATTCTCATCTCAGATACATCTATTCTGAGTAATGAGCATCCTTCGATTACAGTTGGCCTGAGAGGGCTAAGCTATCTACAAGTGGAAGTTACTGGACCCAACAGGGACCTACACTCAGGAACTTACGGAGGTGCTGTGGCCAACCCGATCAACGTATTGACAAGACTGTTGGCAGACGTCTTGGATGAAGATGGCAGGATCACCATCCCAGGGTTTTATGATGATGTTGAAGAACTTAGCTCCGAGTTGCGTAGTAAAATGGCCGAGGCTCCTTTTGACTTGGACACATACAAATCCGATCTGGATATTGAGGAGGTCAAAGGTGAAAAAGGATACAACACCCGTGAGCGTACGGGTATCCGACCGACTTTTGATATTAATGGTATTTGGGGAGGCTATACTGGTGAGGGAGCCAAGACGGTTTTGCCTTCTAAGGCGTACGCCAAAATCTCTTCCAGACTCGTTCCCAATCAAAGTAGTGAGAAGATCACAGCATTAATTAAGGAGCACTTGGAGCAAAAGGCCCCTAAGTCGGTAAAGGTAGAGGTGCTCCCTCATCACGGAGGCACACCTGCGGTCACTTCCACCGAGACTGACGGATACCGAGCAGCCAGCCAGGCTTTTGAGAAAGTCTGGGGTAAGCAACCTATCCCGACTAGAGAAGGAGGGAGTATCCCTATAGTGGCGCTATTCAAAGAAGAATTGGGTATAGATACTATATTGATGGGGTTTGGACTTGATATGGATGCGATCCATTCGCCTAACGAAAGTTACGGATTGTTCAACTTTTATAAAGGGATTGAAACGATTTCCGCGTTTTACGAGTTTTTTACGCAGAGATCCCAAAACAACAACTAACCCTCCTGCCATGAGATTTTTTAGCTACTTCTTGCTCCTGCTGGGCTCTTCAGCCTTCGGTCAGATACTTGATCCAATCGACTGGTCAAATAAAATGTCTGAGGAGGATGTCAGTGCTGGAAGCGAGATTGATCTGGTTTTCACCGCTACGATCGAAAAGGACTGGTACCTCTACTCCAGTGATTTTGATCCTGAACTGGGACCAATGGTCACGGAGTTCTCCTTTGAGCAGAATGATAGTTATGAATTGGTTGGAGGTATCGAACCACAAAATCCTAAAAAGAAATATGATGAGCTTTGGGAAGGAGAATACACGTATTTTAAGGGTACGGGTACCTTCATTCAAAAAGTAAAGATCCTAAAAGATCAATATAGCATCAAAGGGATCTATACCTATCAGGTTTGCTCGGATGTGGATGGCAAGTGCATTCCCTTTGAGGAGGAATTTGTCTTTTCTAATCAGAAAATGGCACCGATAGAATCAACTATATCAAGTGCTGATCCTGTTAAGCCAAACCAACAAAGTTCATTATGGCAGCTGGCAATCATTTCCTTCCTGGCTGGTGTCGCTGCTGTGCTCATGCCATGTGTCTATCCTCTCATCCCCGTGACAGTATCCATATTTTTAAAGCAGAGCAAGACCAAAGCAGAGGGTCTGAAAAAGGCTTTGGCCTATGGCGTTTCCATTATGCTGATGTTCTCCTTTATCGGATTTGCAGTTTCTTTGATCTGGGGCTTTTCTTCATTAAACGCACTTAGCACCAATTGGATCTTTAACCTGGTCATCTTCTCACTGCTGGTGCTCTTCGCGCTATCATTTTTTGGTCTATTCGAACTGACTTTACCGCCAAGCCTTGTAAATCGGGTTGATCGCATGGCAGATAGAGGGGGCTATTTAGGGATCTTTTTTATGGCTGGCACACTAGTGGTGGTGAGTTTCTCATGTACGGTACCCATCGTAGGCACGGCTATTATCACACTGACAGAAGGAGATGTGATTAGAGGTACGCTCTCGATGTTCTTTTTCTCACTGGCATTTGCTATTCCGTTTACAGCGTTTGCCTTTTTTCCAAGCTGGTTAAAATCCATGCCTAAATCCGGAGGCTGGCTCAACACTATTAAAGTAGTGCTCGGATTTTTGGAATTGGCACTGGCCCTCAAATTTTTGAGTGTTGCAGATTTGGCTTACCATTGGGGCATCCTGGACAGGGAAGTCTTCCTTGCATTTTGGATTGTGATTTTTGCTTTACTTGGCTTCTATCTGTTAGGTAAAATCCTGTTACCGCATGATTCACCTTTGGAGAGGATTTCGGTTGGTCGTCTCATGTCAGCTTTATTGGTTTTTAGCTTTGTTGTTTACCTGATTCCGGGACTATTTGGTGCACCACTCAAAGCGCTTGCAGGTTTTCTACCCCCTACTACTACTCATGATTTTGATATTACCAAAATCGTAAGGGATCATCAGGGATCCAGCTTCATAGCCAAGGAAAGTTTGTGTGAGGCACCAAGATATGCAGACAAGTTGCATTGGCCACATGGTTTACAAGGCTACTTTGACTATGACCAGGCGCTAGCTTGCGCCAAGGAGCAAAACAAGCCTGTTTTCATTGACTTTACAGGTCATGGATGTGTCAACTGTCGAGAAATGGAACAACGCGTTTGGATCGAACCACAGATCTTGCAGAGGTTAAATGACAATTTTGTTTTGTTGGCATTGTATGTAGATGACAAAACAAAACTTCCGGAGTCAGAGTGGCATCGTTCCACTTATGATGACAGGCTGAAAAAAACCATTGGCAAAAAGAATGCGGATTTTCAGATCACGAGATTTAACAACAACGCCCAACCCTTTTATATCATCATGGACCCGCAGGGCAAATTGTTAATGGAACCTAAGGCTTATGATCTGAATGTCAGTAACTTTGCATCGTTTTTGGACCAAGGCGTTCAAAATTTCCAGAACAAAACTTTTTTATCATCTAACTGACCTGATGTCATTCAATACGTATTTGCTGCTGATCCTATTGATGGGCTCAATGCTGCTGCCTTCCTGCCTCGAAACCCAACCTGCAGAAGCGCCTCCAGTTCAGATGCATACTGTGGAGCAGGTGCAACCTGTTGTTGAGCCCACCTTGTTGTATGGGCTTCCCATTGATTCATTTACCGTAGTCAATAAAAAGATTCGATGGAATCAAACCCTGTCCACTATCTTGTCAAAATACAATGTTTCAGGAGAGGCAATTTTTGAGCTTGCGCAAAAAGCTAGAGGGATCTTCGACGTAAGAAAGCTCAAAGCTGGGAAGTACTACACCATTATCCACGAGAGAGATAAGGAGAAAACAGCGCGCCAATTCATTTTCGAGCCCGATCCTACAGAATACTTTGTCTTTAACTTAGTGGATAGCATCCATGTCAGAAAGGTGAAGAAAGAAGTGCAAACTGTTGAAAGAGAAATCTCTGCTAAGATCAATTCTTCCCTGTATTTGGCTGCTTTGGATGCAGGCGCATCTCCGGCGTTAGTCTCAAGGTTGGTGGACATTTTCGCCTGGCAAGTGGACTTTTTCCGAATACAAAAAGGAGATGAGTTCAAGGTGATCTATGAAGAGCAGACTGTCGGCGAAGAAGTAGTAGGGCTAGGTCGAGTAAAAGGCGGATACTTCAAGCACATGGACAAAACTTACTATGCCATTTTATATGAAAAGGGTGGTAAGGAATACTATTTTGATGAAAATGGGAATAGCATGCGAAGAACCTTTCTCCGAGCACCGTTGAACTATCGTCGGATCAGTTCGCGATTCTCACCCAGAAGGTATCATCCAGTGTTGAAGCGCTACAAAGCACATCTTGGAACAGACTATGCCGCTCCTATTGGTACACCTATTAGGACGGTTGGAGATGGTGTGGTGCTAGAAGCCAAGTATGGGAAGTACAATGGCAATTATGTGAAGATCCGTCACAATGCCAACTATACCACGCAGTATCTACATATGCAGAAGATTGCCGGAGGAATACGTCCAGGAAAGAAGGTGAAGCAAGGGCAAACAATTGGATTTGTAGGCAAAACAGGACTGGCCAACGGGCCTCATCTTTGCTTTAGGTTCTGGAAAAACGGAAGACAGGTAAATGCCTTAAGTGTAGACTTACCTCCCTCAGACCCTATTGCTCAATCAGAACTAACCCCTTTTCTCCACACTAAAAACGTAGTTTTGCATAAGTTAGATCTCATGCAGATAAAAAGTCGTGAAACGGTTCTGGCAAATGTGGGGAGTCAACCTTGAAATAATACAAAAAATAATTTTTACCTTTTGTATTTATTTCCGTTCTTTAGGCTGAAAATCAACTTTTTAGTCATGTCTGCAGGTACTTTTCCTTTAAAGATATCATGCCTATTGTCCTGTTTTGTGCTTTTTGGCACATTGGCAAAGGCTCAAGACAGCTATGTAGAGGTAAGTGGCAAAGTGTTATCACGAGAGGATTCCTCCGCCGTAAGTGCCACTGTTAATTACGAAAAACTCCCACATTACGATGACTTGGGCATGTTCAATTCCTCCACCGATGGGGATTATGGCTTCACACTTGCTCAAGGGACCAAGTATTACTTCATTGTAGAAAAGGAAGGATTTCAGCGGTACGCTGAAGAAATCACCGCGGCAAATGAAGGATCAGGCAAAATGGTCTGGGATATTTACCTGAGGCCTGTTGAGAAAGAAAAAGAGGAAGAACTGATTACACTTGATAATCTAAATTTTGCTCGTGGTAGTGACAGGATAGAGGCAGGATCCTTCGCCGCATTGGATGATTTTGTCACCTATCTCAAAGAGAGATCTACTGTTAACATTCAATTGGAAGGTCACACGGATTTTGCAGGTAACGCCGATGCAAACATGAGACTGTCTCAGGCGCGTGTAGACGCAGTAGCAGAATATTTGTCTAAGAAAGGCATCAGAAAAGCAAGAATCAGCACCAAAGCTTTCGGGGGGACTCAACCACTCTCCACAGATCGTACCGATGAAGCAAAAGCGAGAAACCGACGTGTGGAAGTTCGGCTTTTTCGCAACTAAAAAGTCATGAGATTTATGAGATTTACGCTAATGGTAGTATGCGTTGCATTGCTAAACGCAAGAGCAACAGCACAGGAGACGGTTGTATGGGCGTCGGAGGTAATCGAGGTGTCCTCGGAATTCTCCCCGCTGGAGTACTCGGCCTTGCAGGCCCTGCATAAACCCAACGTATTGCCGCTGGGAGGTGACAATCCCAACGCATGGAGGCCAAAAAATCAAGATAATGAAGAGTTCATTGTTGTCGCTTTTGACAAGCCTATTCAGGCCAAGCAGGTCGCTATCGCGGAATCGGAAAACCCTGGTTCTGTCAAGCAGGTATTCGCCTATGACAGTGAGTACAACGAGTATCCGCTTTTCAATCTATCTCCTAGGGCGCTACCCATCGACCAAAGGTTGCTTAACCTGTTTTTTGAAGAAACAACCTATGAGATTCAAGCCATTAAAGTAGTTTTAGACGGAGCATCTGCACCTGGCTACAACAGTATCGACGCTATTGGTATCTCTAGATCTAACATTCCAATCAATGTCCTGATCAAAATGGCATCTGCTGTGAGTCGCGAGATCAATGCCGAGAAACTTGGGGCCAATGTTAACAGTCAATATATTGAGCATAGCCCGATTATTTCGCCGGATGGCAAGCGATTATACTTCAGTCGCAGGTACCACCCCGACAATGTAGGCGGAGCGGACGACTCTGAGGATATTTGGGTATCCGAACTAGACGAGGCCACCGGCGAGTGGCTCCCCGCGAGAAACGTAGGGCCACCGCTGAATACCGAAGGGCCAAATTTCATTAGCTCTATTTCTACTATAGATGGTGAAGAGGTATTGATCCTGGGGAATAAATACGGTAAGAAAGGACGTATGTACACAGGGGTCTCAATGGCTACACTAGAAGATGGAGAGTACTCTAAGCCAGTCTCTTTGGACGTAGAAAATGAGTACAACTACTCACCGAAAGCGGATTTCTTTCTTTCCCCTAAAGGTGATGCGATGATCACGGCTGTCGAAAGAGATGATACCTATGGCGGTCGGGACCTCTATATTTCATTCAAAACAGGAAAGACCTCCTGGACAGAACCTCGTAACCTTGGTGGTGACATCAACTCTGCTTCGGAAGAGGCTGCACCGTTTTTGGCCAAAGACACAAAGACACTTTACTATTCTTCTAGTGGATTTAGCGGCTATGGAGGAATGGACATCTACGTGACGCGACGTCTGGATGAAACCTGGGAAAAATGGTCCTTACCAGAAAACCTCGGTTCTGGTATCAACACAGATTTGGATGATGAGTATTTCAGTATTCCTAGCTCGGGTAAGCACCTGTATTTTACGCGAGGAAAAGTAGATGATGACACAGATATCTTCCGGTTCAATGTTGAGGAGTTTTTCGTCAATCCTGAAGAGCCAGATCCACTTATAGCATCCATGGAGCACCTGATAGAGGAGGAGCCAGAGGCCCCACCTATTGTAACCATAGCCGGCAGAGTAATTAATGGCAAAAGCAAGGAGCCCATGGCCGGAGTGAATGTGCTGGTGGAAAGGCTTCCTGATGGCATTGACATTGGCAATGTAGCTAGTGGACAAGATGGCGGTTATACCTTCGCGCTGAGGCCAGGTGCGAGGTTTGGCCTGGCGGCTGAGAAGGATGGGTTTCTGTCGCAGAGCGAGAACATCGATCTAAACGATGTCCAGAAGTCCGATACCATGCAAATAGACTTGATGCTCAACCCAATTGAAGTAGGCAAACCTATTGTTATTAATAACATCTTCTTTGCATTTGATAAGAGTGAGCTCACAACAGCGTCTTATCCCGAGTTAGAAAGAATTCTAGGCTATATGCAGTCCGGTAGGATCAAAAAAATAGCCATTTCCGGCCATACCGACTCCTCAGGTCCTGATGCATACAATCTTTCTCTCTCAAAGAAGCGAGCTAAAGCCGTTTACAATTATTTTCTGACGAATGGAATAGAAGAAAATCGATTGGAGTCGGAAGGGTACGGTGAAACCAAACCAGTAGCCTCGAATGATACCAAAGAAAACCGTAGGAAGAACAGACGAGTGGAGTTCGAGGTACTAGAAGCCAGCTAATAATCCAGGAGCGATAGGTGGTTGGCTGATTTCTTACTGCCTATCAGCATTTTCATATCAAGGATACGTTCACTAGGATAGAGCCACTCTGCTTTTTCAATAGCCAAGGCCGCCTCTGGAATATTGCGCTGATTGTAATAGTTAGCCGCATAGTTGAAATATGACAATCCTACTAATTTTTGGAGGTTGATCACTTGACTGTTAGAAAAGTCAAGTTTGTACTCCATACTATTAGAAGATATACCTGAGACTGGCTCCTTATCCTGCGGGTTTTCATAGTGAGCCATGCGCTCACCTATTTCAATAGCGTCTTCAACAAAACCTTCATATGGATCGGTAGATTCCAACATAATCTGCTGATCGCTGACTGTGGCTACGAGGCAGGTATGATATTGAAACTCAATGATCTGGTATGGAATTTTAAATTCATCTAACAATATGGCCAGAAGAGCAGTCCCGGTCATACAGTCATAATAGGATTTCTCCAGCATTTCAGCAAAGGACACATAGTCCTTGTACCAATGTAGCTGCTTACTTTGAACGAAGTAAAAGAGCCTTTTCAGGAAAAGCTTGTCATTCTCGATCTTCGCTCTTTTTTTGCCCAGTTTTTCAATTAGGGCATCGTATTCCCCTTTTAAAACATTAAATTTATTAGAGTCAACACCCGGGCTAGAAGAGATCAACAGCGACAAGTGGTCTTCTGACTCAAAGGCATCCATTTCCAATTTTGAGGAGAATGGCGCAGATTCACCTTGTGGACTTGCAGAGAAAACTACACCACAGGTTAAGAAGAAAGACAATATCGTGCGAAGAAATGGCATTTATCTATATAAAACAGAAACGTCTTTAAAGAAGCTAATGTTACCTGTAAGTTAATTAATTGTTAACAAACGTAACAAAAACATCATACTGAACCGGAATAATTATGGAGTTAACGACAACAGAAACCCAAATCGAGGAGGTTCTTAACCGCCAGAAAAGGCAATCAATCGAAGAGCGAACAGCTCCCATCAGCAACCGCATTCAAAAACTAAAACGACTCGAGAAGTGGATACTCTCTAATAGAGAGACCATCAAAAAGGAAGTTTACTTGGATTTTTATAAATCTGGCCAGGAAACGGATCTCTCAGAAATATACGTAGTGCTTACAGAGATTCGGGAGGCCATCAGGAGCCTCAAACACTGGGCTAAGCCCACTTATGTAGGCACGAGCTTTCCATATCTGGGTACGTCTGGAGAGATTCAATACGAACCCAAAGGCATGTGCTTGATTATTTCTCCCTGGAACTATCCGTTCAACTTGGCAGTAGGTCCGTTGGTTTCGGCATTGGCAGCTGGCAATGTGGTCGTGATGAAACCTTCTGAGTATACGCCTCATACCAGCAAGCTGATCAAGGAAATGGTCAATGCCCTTTTTGAAGAGGGTGAAGTGACAGTTTTTGAAGGCGATCATGAGGTATCGCAGAAGTTATTGCGATTTCCTTTTGACCATATGTTTTTTACGGGAAGTCCCCGAGTAGGGAAAATGGTCATGAAAGCCGCTTCGGAGCATCTGGCTTCTGTGACATTGGAGTTAGGAGGTAAGTCCCCGGTAATTGTGGACGAGACCGCAGATCTAAAGGACACGTCTGAAAAGCTAGCCTGGGGAAAATGGCTGAATGCGGGGCAAACTTGTGTCGCTCCTGATTATCTGCTGGTAAATGAAAGCAGGAAAGACGAGTTAGTTCGTAGGCTCAAGGTGGCAGTACAGCATCAGTATGTGAAGAAATCCGCCTATACAGGGATTGTCAACGAAGCGCATTACAATCGGTTGAATGACTGGTTGGGCGATGCCATCAACAAAGGAGCAAAACTGGAATTCGGGGGTGAGATAGACCCCAAAAGGAGATACTTCGGACCTACAGTACTTTCTGAACTTCCCGAAGATTGCATACTTATGCAAGAGGAGATTTTCGGACCCATATTACCGATCAAAGTTTATCAGAACCTGGAAGAGGCTATTGACTATATGAATGAGGGGATGAAGCCGCTTTCATTGTACATCTACTCAAGGAGCAAGCGCAACATCAATTCTATTTGCAAGAAGACCTCCTCTGGTACAGTCTGTATCAACGACAATACATTACAGTTTGCACATCCTGAGCTGCCCTTTGGTGGAGTCAATAATAGTGGGATCGGGAAGGCGCACGGACATCACGGTTTCATGGCCTTCTCCAATGAAAAATCTGTTCTTAGACAGCGAAGAGGTTTGACCATGGCAAAAACACTTTATCCTCCATATGGAAGGCTTAAGAACAAAGTCATTGATTTACTCATCAGGTTTTTTTAATTATGAGGTTAACTTAGCACTTACTAGCTTTTGTTGATCATGATGAAACTCTCATTTTTTACCGTTCTTGTGCTACTCTTAGCCGCCTGTACTACAAAGTCTTCCAAAGAGTCACCCTCTCAAATAGAAGGCCTCTGGAATGCCCAGTGGCAGACCTTGCCAGAATCTTTTCCGGATGTCTCTGGAGATGTGGACTATACGATGCAAGGCAAAATCTCTTTTACTGGGGAGGAGGTGTCTATTACGGCATACGGATATCCCGGTTGCATATTTAGCAGTGATACCCTTGAGCACAAGCTTGGATGGAACATCACGAATGATTCCTTGCACTTAATCAATGACGAAAGTGTTCACGGGATGTCCTATCAGATCAATTCCATAGCGGACAGCCGTATAGAGTTGCAGCTTATGGAAGATATTTTTCTTACGTTGACGCGATAGCAGTCATTGGCTAGGCGGTTGAGGATAAAAACTTGAGTTAATCCCGACGGCTCTTCCTCGTTTTTGTTGGAATAATTGGTAATTTGCTTAAAGACGCGACTTCATTACCAATACATTAAAAACCACTGTTATGAGGAAATTTTTCATCGTTATAGCCACATTACTGGGGATTGTGCTACTGGCGGCTATACTCCTACCCATCGTGTTTAAAGATGACATTCAAAAAACACTGGACGAGGAGCTGGCTAACAACCTAAATGCCAAGGTATTCTACGATGTAGATCAGTTCGGCCTCTCCCTATTTAGCGATTTTCCGAACCTGACTTTAAATGTTGGGAACTTTGGTATCGCTGGTGTAGAAGATTTTGAAGGTGATACGCTGGCTTCTATTGGTAATTTCCAGCTATCCATTGACATAATGTCCGTGATTTCTGGGGATCAGGTAGTGATCAAAAAAATTCTTTTGGATCAACCCAATATTATGGTAATAGTCCTGGAAAACGGCAAAGCCAATTACGATATTGCTAAGTCCACTTCCGAGGAATCTGCCCAACCTGAGGAAGAACCAGATACAAGTACCGAGTCTTCAACTATGAGCATTAGCATTGATCAGTGGGAGATTAGAGATGGTGAGGTGGTGTACTACGATCTTTCCTTGCCTTTTTATGCCACATTACAGGACTTACAACATATAGGGTCTGGCGATTTCGCAAGTGAGGTATTTGATATGACTACATCCACGTCTATCGAAAATCTTTCCTTGGGCTATGATGGAGTAGACTACATTTCTGATAAGCATTTCCAGGTGGATATTATCATGGCGATGGATCTGGCCAATATGAAATTCACCTTCAAGGAAAATACGCTTAGCATGAATGATTTCGGCTTTGGGTTTGATGGCTTCGTTAGCATGCCAGGTGAGGATATAGATATGGATATTACACTTGGCGGTAGA
>JAHCMJ010000095.1 GCA_019192485.1 Cyclobacteriaceae bacterium HetDA_MAG_MS6
TAAACACAAATAGCAAATTTGAACGAAGCGAATCCATTATCACACTAGCCAAGCTATAAGATAATCAACTATCAAGAATCAACCCCTTATCAAGAATCTTTTTTCCGCAATCTTCCTCATCCGAAAAAGCCCTTTAAAACAAAAAATGCCGACTAAACTAGCCGGCATTTCGATCTCTATATTGATTTAAAGCAGGTACTCTAGCCTTTGCCAGGGTATTCTGCCGTATCATCCAGTTCCTCCTCGATTCTGAGTAGCTGATTATATTTGGCCATACGATCTGATCTTGACATTGACCCTGTCTTAATCTGACCAGTATTTAGTGCTACTGCTATATCGGCAATTGTATTGTCTTCGGTTTCGCCAGACCTGTGTGAAACTACAGCAGTCCAACCCGCCTTGTGAGCCATCTCTATAGCAGCGAAAGTTTCTGAAAGAGTACCAATTTGATTGACCTTGATCAAAATAGAGTTAGCTGCCTCTTCGCGAATGGCTCTCTCCAAAAATTTAACATTAGTTACCAATAGATCATCGCCCACTAGTTGGCATTTGTCCCCGATCGTTTTATTTAGAAACTTCCAACCATCCCAGTCATTCTCGTCCATTCCATCTTCAATACTATCAATCGGGTATTTGGATACTAACTGAGCCAGATAGTTTGCTTGTTCTTCACTGGTCCTGACCTGACCACCTTCTCCCTCAAATTTCTTGTAATTGTATTTTCCATCTTCATAAAACTCTGACGAAGCACAATCCATAGCGATCGTTACGTCGTCGCCTGGCTTGTAACCTGCACCCTCAATAGCCTTGATTACGCTATCTAGCGCTTCCTCAGTGCCACCAGAGAAATTGGGGGCAAATCCACCCTCATCACCAACAGCAGTGCTCAGTCCTTTATCTTTAATGATTTTTTTAGGTTATGGAATATCTCAGCTCCCATTCTAAGGGCCTCACTGAAAGTAGGTGCTCCCACAGGTCGTATCATAAACTCCTGGAAAGCAATCGGTGCATCCGAATGTGATCCACCATTAATGATATTCATCATAGGAACTGGCAATACATGTGCATTCACTCCGCCGAGATAGCGAAAAAGTGGTTGTCCTGATTCCTCCGCTGCGGCTTTGGCTACAGCTAAGCTGACACCGAGAATGGCATTAGCCCCTAGTTTTCCTTTGTTTTCAGTGCCATCAAGCTCGATCATGATGTCATCTATCATTTTCTGATCAAAGGCTGAATACCCAATTACTTCTGGCGCTATAACCTCATTAACATTATCTACGGCTTTTAAAACACCTTTTCCAAGGTACTTACCCTTGTCTCCATCTCGAAGTTCAACTGCCTCATGCTCACCCGTAGATGCTCCTGAAGGCACTGCAGCTCTTCCTAAAACTCCATTTTCCGTGATTACGTCTACTTCAACTGTAGGATTACCCCTGGAATCCAGGATTTGTCTTGCGTGAACGCTTTCAATGATACTCATTACTTATGTTCGTTTATTAATTGGATAAAATCATCAAATAAATAGGTGGAATCATGAGGGCCCGGTGATGATTCAGGATGATACTGCACAGCAAATGCAGGTTTATTTTTTAACCTCAAACCCTCAACAGTGTCATCGTTTAGGTCAATATGTGTTAACTCGGCAATATCTGACTTTTCAAGAGATTCTTTACTCACTACAAAACCGTGATTTTGGGAAGTGATTTCACTCAATCCGGTCTTCAAGTTCTTAACTGGATGATTTAAGCCTCGATGTCCGTGGTGCATTTTATAGGTATCAATACCCGCTGCAAGCGCTAAGACCTGATTACCTAAACAGATGCCAAAGGTGGGTCTTTCTTTGTTCAAAATAGTCTTCACTGTATCAACAGCGTATGACATAGCTGCAGGATCCCCAGGCCCATTTGACAAGAAGTAGCCATCGGGTTGCCACTTTTCCATTTCCTCAAAAGATGTATTTGCGGGAAACACTCGACACTGACAATTGCGCAATTCAAAATTCTTGAGAATAGAACGCTTAATACCCAAATCCAAAACTGCTATTTTCAAGCCTGTATTGGCGGAGCCGATATCATAGACTTTGTCAGTGGTCACCTTACTGGACAGCTCCAGCGACTCCATGTTGGGTACTTTGGACAGTTCCTTTTCTAACGCTGAAACATCGAAGATCTCTGAGGAGATTACAGCATTCATAGCTCCCTTACTTCGGATGTGCCTTACAAGCTTCCTGGTATCAATCTCCGAAATACCAACGGTATTCTGACGATCCAAATATTCATTGAGGCCCTCTGTAGCTGTTAATCTACTGAACTGATGCGTGAAATCATTGACGACCAGACCTTGGATCTTAGTTCTATCAGACTCATCCTCATCCACATGAACTCCGTAGTTACCAATGTGAGAGGTGGTATTTACAATGATCTGTCCGAAATAAGAGGGGTCAGTATATATTTCCTGATAACCTGTCATTCCTGTATTGAAGCAGATCTCGCCGCCAGACGTTCCTGAATGTCCTATCGACACTCCTTCATAGGTGGAGCCGTCCTCCAATAATAAAATTGCTTTTTTTCGTGGTGGTGTTTTCATTTGCGAGCAAAAATAAGAAATAAAAAAAGGGATCAAACTAATAGCTTAACCCCTTTTCCTTATAGTTTTTCGATGACTTTAGTCATTCTTTTTTTCTCCCTCTTCTGTAGAAGATTCTTCTTCTTTCTGAGGCTCCTCAGTAGGAGTTTCCACAGATTCTTCGGTGGACGCTTCTACTTCAGTTACTTCCTCGACAATCTCTTCTACAGGAGTCTCTGTTTCTTCAGCAGCTACTTCAGCAACCTCAACCTCTGACGTTGCTTCCTCCGCCTTAACATTGGTCTCCTCTGATTTACCTGCTCCTTTTCCTCTTCTAGATCTTCTGGTTTTAGCTTTGGCTGGTTTCGCAGCTTCTAACATAAGCTCATTAAAGTCCACAAGCTCCATGATGCACATCTCGGCATTATCACCAAGTCTGGATCCAGTTTTCAGGATTCGTGTGTATCCACCAGGTCTTGAACTTACCTTATCAGCAACAGGTCCAAAAAGCTCAGTTACCGAATCTTTGTCCTGCAAATAAGAGAAAACCACTCTTCGAGCATGCGTTGAGTCGGTCTTAGCTTTAGTAATCAAAGGTTCAACGTATTTCTTCAGTGCCTTTGCTTTGGCAACCGTAGTATTGATTCTCTTATGTATAATCAAGGACGATGCCATATTACTCAACATCGCACTGCGATGAGAAGCTGTTCTTCCAAGATGATTAAACTTCTTTCCGTGTCTCATTATTCCTCCTCCAATTTATACTTCGAAAGATCCATTCCGAAAGTCAAGCCTTTATCAGCTACTAACTGCTCTAATTCAGCAAGTGATTTCTTTCCGAAATTCCTGAATTTCATCATATCCGAAATCTCTAAATTAACTAGATCACCTAGAGTCCTAACGTCAGCCGCTTTCAGGCAGTTGTAAGCTCTAACAGACAAATCCAAATCATTCAGAGAAGTTTTCAACAGTTTTCTCATGTGCAAGAGTTCCTCATCGACCTGCTCAGGCTCACCCTTCTCTTGTGTCTCTAGGATCATATTTTGATCGGAGAACAACATGAAGTGCTGGATAAGAATATTCGCTGCACCTTTCAAAGCATTTTCAGGATGAATAGATCCATCAGTCTCGATATCTATGATCAACTGCTCGTAGTCAGTCTTTTGCTCAACCCTAGTATTTTCAACACTATACTTCACATTCTTAATAGGTGTGAAAATTGAGTCTATAGCGATATAGCCAAAGTTTTGCTCTGCTGGTTTATTCTCATCGGCTGTTACGTATCCACGTCCCTTTTCTACATTCAGTTCTAATTCAAACTGTGCACTTTCATCCAGGTTGCAAATAACCAATTCAGGGTTAAGTATTTCGAATGAAGTCGTAGCTTTTGCCAAGTCCCCTGCGGTTAGGACACTTTGCTTAGATACAGGAACAGTAATCTTACCATCTACCACATCTGTAATCTTCTTCAACCTAACCATTTTCAGATTTAGGATGATCTCACTAACATCTTCTACCACACCTTCGATAGTAGAGAACTCGTGCAATACACCAGGTATTTTAATACCAGTAATGGCATAACCTTCCAATGACGAAAGGAGAATACGCCTAAGCGCATTGCCTACTGTAACACCATAACCCTTTTCCAGTGGCTTGAAAGTGAAGAGGCCGTGGAAATCATCAGCTTTCTCCATCACCACTTTTTCCGGCATTTGGAATGCAAGAATTGACATATTAGTTCTTTTAGTTCAGTTAAAAATTGATTACTTAGAGTACAATTCGACTATAAGCTGCTCCTTGATGGTCTCAGGGATATCCTCGCGACTAGGAGCGGTTAGGTACTTACCTGCCAATCCAGCACCGTCCCACTCTAACCATGGATATTTCTGTACAGAGTGCGAAGCCAAGCTGTCGGAAATAGCCTCCAGAGATTTCGATTTTTCCCTAACTGCTACAACGTCATTGTTTCTAAGCGTGAACGAAGGAATGTTTACTACATGACCGTTCACGGTGATGTGTTTATGCAACACCAACTGCCTCGCAGCTCTCCTAGTTGGCGCAATTCCAAGACGGTACACGGTGTTATCCAGTCTAGCTTCCAGAAGTTGAAGCAGGATTTCACCTGTGATACCACCTTTTCTTGAAGCCTTCTCAAATATGTTAGAGAATTGACGCTCCAACACGCCATAGGTATATTTAGCCTTTTGTTTTTCCGCAAGCTGAATAGAATATTCAGACTGTTTCTTTCTTCGGCCTCTTCCATGTTGTCCCGGAGGGTAACTCTTCTTTTGCAGAGCCTTACTCGGGCCGAAGATCGGCTCTCCGAATTTTCTTGAAATCTTAGCTTTTGGCCCTCTATATCTAGCCATATCTTACAACTAAATTTTTTAGTGATTAAACTCTTCTTCTCTTTGGCGCTCTACATCCATTATGAGGTAGGGGTGTGACGTCTTTGATAACAGTCACTTCGATACCTATATTTTGGATGGTACGAATAGCAGACTCTCTTCCTGCACCTGGTCCTTTCACAAATACTTCTACCTTTCGTAAACCCTGGTCATAGGCAACCTGGCCACAATCTTGAGCCGCTACCTGAGCAGCATACGGCGTATTCTTTTTAGAACCTTTGAATCCCATTTTACCAGCTGAAGCCCAAGAGATAACCTGTCCCTGACCATTAGTCATGGAGATTATAATATTGTTGAAAGTAGCTTTTATATGAACCTGTCCATTAGGCTCCACTACAACCACTCTTTTCTTTGCTTTATCTTTTCTTTTCTGCGCCATCGTCTATTACTTACTTAGTCGCTTTCTTTTTATTTGCTACTGTTTTTCTCTTGCCTTTCCTAGTTCTGGCATTGTTCTTCGTCCGCTGTCCCCTCAGAGGAAGGCCTTTTCTGTGACGCAATCCTCTGTAACATCCTATATCCATCAAACGCTTGATACTTAATTGTACCTCAGATTTTAGTACACCCTCAACCTTGTAGGTGTCAGCTATAATTTTTCTGATCGCACTGGCCTCATCATCTGTCCATTCTCCTACCTTCTTGTTCCAATCGATGCCTGCTTCAGTCAAAATCTTCTGAGCTGATCTCTGTCCTATACCAAAAATGTAGGTAAGACCTATCTCACCTCTTTTATTATCTGGCACATCTACTCCTGCAATTCTGGCCATAGTTATCCTTGTCTTTGTTTAAACTTAGGGTTCTTCTTATTGATCACGTACAGCTTGCCTTTTCTTCTGATCACTTTGCAATCAGCGCTGCGTTTTTTGATGGATGCTTTAACTTTCATTTTATTATCTTATTCAAGAGGTAAAACCTCTCGTTATTTATATCGATAAACAATTCTTCCTTTAGTCAGGTCATAAGGAGACATTTCCAACTTCACCTTGTCTCCTGGCAGAATCTTGATGTAATGCATCCTCATCTTGCCAGAAATATGTGCAATAACTTGGTGACCATTCTCAAGCTCTACTCTAAACATCGCATTGGACAATGCCTCTACGATGGTACCATCTTGTTCTATAGATGCTTGCTTAGCCATTATGCCACTGCTGCGTTTTGGGTTCTACCTTTAACTCTTCCGGATTTCATCATACCCTCATAGTGCCTCATCAGCAGATAACTTTCAATCTGTTGCAGGGTATCCAAAATAACCCCTACCATGATTAACAGGGACGTGCCACCATAAAACTGAGCGAAACCCCGATTTACACCTGCTATGATTGCAAAGGCTGGAAGTATTGCTACTAAAGCCAGAAAAAAGGCTCCTGGTAAGGTGATCCTAGACAGGACGCCATCTATAAAATCTGAGGTTTGCTTACCTGGTTTAACACCGGGAATGAAACCCCCATTCCTTTTCATGTCATCCGCAATTTGGCTGGGATTGATCGTAATGGCTGTGTAGAAAAATGTGAATAGTATGATAAGAATGGCGAAAACCAAATTGTATTGCCATGATTCAACCTGAGAGAAAGTAGTTCCAATATACTGAGCTATATCACTCTCATCTCTCCACAACCCGGCAATCATAGCCGGCAAGAACATAAGGGATTGTGCGAATATGATTGGCATTACCCCAGCGCTATTTACTTTCAATGGAATGTATTGCCGTTGGCCTCCGTATACTTTGTTACCAACGACCTGCTTTGCATATTGAACAGGAATTCTTCGGATTGCCTGTGTCAATGCCACAACTGCCATCACAACGAAGAAAAGTGCTACTAGCTCGATGATAAATATGAGCGCTTGACCCATTCCTCTAGATATTGCTTCCGCTATAATAGTTGCAGGAAATCTGGAGATAATACCAATCATGATTAGCATTGAAATACCATTTCCAATCCCCTTGTCAGTGATTCGCTCACCTAACCACATGCAGAATATTGTTCCAGCAGTGAGGATAATGATTGAACTCACTTGAAACATAAATCTATTGTCCAGTACTATGGCTTCGCCAGGGATAGCCGTAGATAAGTAACTTGCGGATTGCACCACGCAAATAGCTATGGTCAATACCCTGGTAATCTGATTAATTTTCTTTCGACCGCTATCACCTTCTTTCTGAAGTTTTTGAAAGTAAGGGACTGCTACCGTCATTAACTGGAGTACGATAGATGCTGAAATATATGGCATGATACCCAAAGCAAAAATGGAAGCATTACTGAATGCGCCTCCTAGCCAAGTATCAAGCAACCCAAAAATACCTTCTACATTGTCAGCGAGTTTTGAAGGATCTACTCCTGGTAACGTAACGAATGAGCCAAGTCTGAAAATGATAAGGAATCCTAAAGTATTTAGGATCCTAGTTCTCAGCTCTTCAATTGAGAAGATGTTCTTTATGGTTTGTATAAATTTCTTCATCTATTCTTGGATAGTCACAGCTCCACCGGCCTTTTCAATAGCCTCCTGAGCTGATTTAGAAAATTTATGTGCCGTAACTGTCAATTTTGCTTTCAGTTCACCGCGACCTAGTATTTTGATAGTGTCATTTTTAGAAGCTAAGCCGTTCTCTCTTAGAATTTCCGGTGTAACTTCTTTTACTTTCTTCTCATCGCTCAGTTTCTGCAAATCATCAAGATTGATGGGCTTCATCACAACCTTGTTGTTATTCTTGAAACCAAACTTTGGCACGCGTCTCTGCAAAGGCATTTGTCCTCCCTCGAAACCAATTTTCTTGGAATACCCTGATCTTGACTGTGCTCCTTTGTGCCCTCTTGTCGCAGTACCGCCTCTTCCTGAACCTTGACCTCTTGCTACTCTTTTCGAGTTCTTTACCGAACCTTTTGCAGGTTTTAATGATTCTAATTTCATCTTACAGCTCTTTAACCTCTACTAAGTGTTGAACCTTCTTTATCATCCCGGCCAATTGAGGGGTCATTTCTTTCTCCACTGTCCTGTCAATCTTACCCAATCCCAAGGCTTTGATTGTGCGTTTTTGATCTTGGGGGCGCTTGATTATGCTCCTCCGTTGCGTGATTGATACTTTCTTCGCCATTTTCTTTTACCCGTTGAAAACCTTGTCTAAAGTGACTCCTCTTTGACGAGCGATAGTAAACGGATCTCTCATTTTATGCAAAGCATCAAAAGTAGCTTTCACCACGTTATGAGGATTTGATGAACCTTTGGACTTAGCCAAAACATCATGCACTCCTGCACTCTCCAATACAGCCCTCATCGCTCCACCTGCTATAACTCCAGTACCTGGAGCCGCTGGCTTTAGTAGCACAAGACCCCCACCAAACTTGCCTAGGGCCTCATGTGGTACAGTACCCTTAAAAACCGGCACCCTTACCAAATTCTTCTTAGCATCATCGATACCTTTAGTAATGGCATCTGTCACTTCATTTGCTTTGCCAAGACCGTAGCCTACTACTCCATTCCCGTCTCCTACGACTACAATAGCAGAGAAACTGAATCTCCTTCCTCCTTTTACTACTTTGGCAACTCTTTTGATCGCGACAACTTTCTCTTTTAAGTCTATTTCGCTCGCCTTAACCGACTTTATATTACTTTGTGACATATCTATTGCTTAAAACTTGAGGCCAGCTTCTCTTGCTCCTTCTGCCAAAGCCTTCACCCTACCGTGATAAGGGTATCCACTTCTATCAAAAATTACATTTTCGACTCCACTGGATTTAGCCTTCTCCGCTAACTTTTTCCCAACTTCTTTTGACGCCTCAATGTTTCTAGACGTTTTACCAACCTCTACAGAGGACGCTGAGGTAATAGTCTTACCGTTCACATCATCTATAATTTGCGCATAAATCGCTTTGTTACTCCTAAAAATGGATATTCTGGGTCTCTCAGCTGTGCCAGAGATCTTCCTTCTAATACCCTTTTTGATTCTGTTTCTTCTTTGAACTTTAGAAATAGCCATTTCTCAAAATTATTTAGCAGCAGTTTTACCAGCTTTCCTTCTTATCTGCTCTCCTACAAAGCGTATACCTTTTCCTTTGTATGGCTCAACTTTCCTCAGTGACCGAATCTTTGCTGCCACTTGTCCAACAAGCTGCTTATCAATACCTTCTAAGGTAACTATCGGATTCTTTCCCTTTACTGTTTCAGAAGTTACTTTAACCTCTGTAGGTACAGCCAAAAATATATTGTGTGAGTAACCTAAGTTTAGCTCCAGGACATTGCCTTGAACAGCAGCCTTATAACCCACACCTACTAACTCTAACTCCTTCTTGTATCCCTCGGTAACACCTTCTACAAGGTTATTAACCAAGGACCTGTATAAGCCATGCAGTGCTTTATGTCTTTTCTGCTCAGTAGGTCTCTCAATAATAATGGAACCCTCTTCCACTTTAGCCTTGATCTCTGCCCCAATATCTTGCTGCAACTCTCCCTTAGGCCCTTTGACTTTGACCAGTGAACCATTAACATCTACCGTAACGGCATCAGGTATGGCAATTGGTGATTTTCCTATTCTCGACATCGTCTTTCTATTCTTAATAAACGTAACAAAGAACCTCTCCTCCAATATGCTCCTTACGAGCCTCTTTGTCTGTCAACACTCCTTTAGAAGTAGACAGTATAGCTACTCCTAATCCATTTAGAACTCTCGGCAAGCTGTCGGCACTTGAATACTTTCTTAGCCCTGGTTTGCTTATCCTTTCTAGTTTCGTAATAGCAGGTTGCTTAGTTTCAGGATTGTACTTCAAAGCAATTTTAATCTTGCCTTGCAGATTGTCATCCTCAAAACGAAAATTCTGAATATAACCCTTGTCATGCAACACTTTTGTCATCTCCTTCTTCAGGTTTGAAGCAGGGATTTCAACCACTCTGTGATTGGCGCTTATCGCATTGCGGATCCGAGTTAAATAATCTGCTATTGGATCTGTTACCATCTCTATAAAATTTCGACACCCCAAAAAGGGGTGCAAAGTTAATTATTGTATTTTTATCAAGAAAGAATAAATAGAAAAGATTTACCAGCTTGCTTTGGTAACACCTGGTATCTTGCCTGCAGAAGCCATCTCTCTGAATGTCACCCTGGATATACCAAATTTTCTCATATAGCCTTTAGGTCTTCCTGTAAGCTTGCATCTATTGTGCAAACGCACCTTCGATGAGTTGCGAGGCAATTTGTCCAAAGCGATATAATCGCCGGCTTCTTTCAATGCTGCTCGTTTGGCCGCGTACCTCGCTACAAGTTTCTCTCTTTTTCTTTCTCTTGCTTTTATTGATTCTCTCGCCATGTCAAATTAGTTTTTGCTTGAAACAAATGGCATTCCGAGAGCCCTTAGGAGCGCCAGGCTTTCCTCATCTGAATCTGCACTTGTCACAAAAGTGATATCCATACCTGATATTCTGGATACTTTGTCGATACTGATCTCCGGAAATATGATCTGTTCCTCTATTCCAAGGGTATAGTTTCCGCGACCATCAAAACCTTTCTCTTTCACACCCCTAAAGTCTCTAACTCGTGGTAATGCTACCGTAACCAATCTATCGAGGAATTCATACATCTTATTCCCACGCAATGTTACCCGAGCTCCGATGGGCATACCTTCCCGAAGCTTAAAGTTTGATACAGACTTCTTCGCTTTAGTGGCGACAGCTTTCTGACCGGTGATAGTGGATAGTTCCTCAACTCCTACATCAATCAACTTCTTATCAGCCACCGCTGCTCCGATTCCTTTATTGATAGAAATCTTAGTTAGCCTGGGTACCTGCATTACTGTTTTATACTCAAATTTCTCTTTGAGCGCAGCAACAATCTCTTTGTTATATTTTTCTTTTAATCTAGGAGTAGCCATTAGTCTATAAATTGTCCTGATTTCTTAGAGTAACGCTGTAGCTTTTCGCTATCATTTTTCTTTCTACCGATCCTGGTTGTCTCTCCAGATGAAGGGTCTACAACCATGAGATTACTAATGTGAACAGCAGCTTCAGTATTTTGAATACCGCCTTCTGGGTTGTTAGCAGAAGGTTTTACATGCTTCGTCACCATCTGCACGCCTTCTACGATTGCCCTATATTTCTCTGGGAATATTTCCAGCACTTTGCCAGTCTTACCGTTATCATTTCCGGCAATAACCTTTACTGTATCTCCCTTCTTAATGTGTATTTTTACTTGTCCAGCCATGGCTTAAAGTACTTCTGGTGCTAACGAAACTATTTTCATGAATTGACGCTCACGAAGCTCTCTAGCCACAGGTCCAAAGATCCTGGTACCTCGAGGTTCGTCATTCGCGTTCAACAATACGGCAGCGTTATCTTCAAATCGGATATAAGATCCATCTTTTCTTCTTACTTCCTTCTTCGTTCTTACAATAACTGCTTTAGATACTGTACCTTTCTTTAGACTGCTAGAAGAAATAGCAGTTTTAACAGATACTACTACTGTATCTCCTACGCTAGCATATCTTTTCTTTGTGCCTCCTAGAACTCGAATACAAAGGACTTCCTTTGCTCCGCTATTGTCAGCTACGTTGAGTCGTGATTCTTGCTGTATCATCTACTTAGCCCGTTCGATAATTTCTACTAATCTCCACCTCTTATTCTTACTCAAAGGACGAGTTTCCATTATCTTGACAGTGTCACCAATATGACTGTCATTATTCTCGTCATGAGCTGTGAATTTGGTTGTCTTGCCTATAAACTTCCCGTAGATAGGGTGTTTGATTTTTCGGCTCACAGCGACGGTGATGGTCTTTTGCATTTTGTCGCCGACAACCAACCCAATTCTCTCTTTTCTAAGGTTTCTTTCCATCAATGCTTTATTTACTAAGTTCTTTTGCCCGGATTTCAGTTTGTAACCTGGCTATCAACTTTCTTGCCTCACGAATCTTCACAGGGTTTTCAATCGGTGTAATGGCATGTGCAAACTTCAACTTGTTAAAGCTGTCTTGCTCTGTAACCAGTTTCCCTTTTAACTCATCCAAGCTAAGCGCTCTGATCTCTGAATTTTTCATGCTTGATAATCCCTTCTAACTACAAATTTCGTTTTGATAGGAAGCTTTTGCGCAGCAAGTCTCAGGGCTTCGTTTGCGAGTGCAACATCTACTCCTGCTGCTTCGAATAGAATAGTACCAGGCTTAACTACTGCTACCCAGTACTCCGGAGCTCCCTTTCCCTTACCCATACGGACTTCCGCAGGTTTTTTGGTTACGGGTTTGTCAGGAAAGATTCGAATCCAAACTTGACCTTCCCTTTTCATGGCTCTGGTCATTGCAATACGAGCAGCCTCAATTTGCCTACTTGTGATCCAGGCTGGTTCCAAAGACTTGATACCGAAAGTACCAAAGGCCAATGTATGACCTCTCTGTGCCAGACCCTTAACTCTACCTTTTTGCCTTTTCCTAAATTTCGTTCTTTTAGGCTGTAACATCTCCTAAACTATTAAAAGGTTATCTTCTTTTTCTATTTCTTCTACCGTCTCGGTTTCCACCGGAAGGTGCATTGGTAGTTAGTCCCACATTTGGCGAAAGATCTCTCTTACCGAATACCTCTCCTTTGAATATCCAAACTTTGATACCAATTTTTCCATAAACAGTATTTGACTCAGAAATGGCGTAATCAATATCTGCTCTCAGTGTGTGCAAAGGGATTCGTCCATCTTTGTACTGTTCAGAACGAGCCATCTCAGCACCACCCAATCGACCTGAACACTTGATCTTGATTCCTTGAGCTCCGACACGCATGGCCGAGGCAATCGCCTGTTTCATAGCACGTCGATAAGAAATCCTAGCTTGCAATTGCTGTGCGATTGCCTCACCTACCAATTTTGCATCTAGTTCGGGACGCTTGATTTCAAATATATTGATCTGCAGATCTTTACCTGTCAATTTCTTGAGCTCCTCTTTGATTTTATCAACCTCGGAGCCACCTTTACCGATTACCACTCCTGGTCGAGCAGTATGCACTGTCAATGTGATTCTCTTGAGAGTTCGTTCGATAACGACCTTGGAGATACCACCTTTCGGGATACGTGCTTGGATGTATTTTCTGATCTCGTGATCTTCTACGATCTTATCAGAGAAGGTTTTACCTCCAAACCAACTGGAGTCCCATCCTTTCACGATGCCTAGCCTCAGGCCTACTGGATTTACCTTTTGTCCCATTAATTAACTGTTTTCGGTTTCAGCCTTAGTATTATTTTCAGCGTTTCTATCGTCAATCACGATAGTCACATGGTTTGATCTTTTCCGGATGCGATGTGCTCTACCTTGAGGGGCAGGACGCAATCTCTTTAGGATTCTTGCACTATCTACAAAAACCTCTTTTACATATAGGTCGGCTTCTTCAATTTTGACCTCTTCGTTGCTTGCTTGCCAGTCAGCTACGGCTGTAAGTAGCAATTTCTCCAAAGTGTTGGAGGCATGCTTACCATCAAACCTCAAGATATTTAAGGCTATATTAACACGCTCTCCACGAATCATATCAGCAACCAAACGCATTTTTCTAGGAGCGGTCGGAATATTCCTCAGTGAGGATTGTACTGAACCTAGTTTGCCCTTGTTCTCTTCTTTGAACTGTTTCTGTGCTTCCTTCTCTAGTCGGATACGCACTGATTTCTTCACCTTCTGCTCAGTAGTCGCCATTACCTTCTGCCTTTATCTTTTTTAGCGATGTGTCCTCTAAAGTTTCTGGTTGGGGCAAACTCTCCGAGCTTATGACCTACCATGTTCTCTGTGACAAATACAGGAATAAACTTATTGCCATTGTGAACAGCAAAAGTATGGCCTACAAAATCTGGCGAGATCATTGATCTTCTGGACCAGGTCTTGATGACTGACTTTTTGCCAGAGTCATTCATGGCATCTACTTTCTTCTCCAGGCGAAAGTCTATATAAGGCCCTTTTTTAAGTGATCTTGCCATTATTTTCTTTTACTTACAATAAGTTTATCAGAATATTTATTAGGTCTTCTAGTCTTTTTACCTTTTGTATAAAGACCGGTTCTGGACCGTGGATGCCCTCCGGAAGACTTACCTTCTCCACCACCCATCGGGTGATCTACAGGGTTCATAGCTACACCTCTGACTCGAGGTCTCTTACCAAGCCATCTATTTCGTCCTGCCTTACCCAGCTTCACATTCATATGGTCAGTATTGGATACTGTGCCAATTGTCGCGTAGCAGGTATTCAAAACCATCCTCATCTCCCCGGAGGGAAGTTTTATGGTAGAATATTTCCCTTCTCGGGCTACTAGCTGCGCATAAGAACCAGCACTTCGAGCCATTGCTCCACCTTTGCCGGGCTTCAACTCAATATTATGTACGATAGTACCCAAAGGAATATCTGACAGCGGAAGTGCATTTCCTAGCTCTGGGGCTACTTTTGGTCCAGATAATAATACCGTTCCAACCTTTAACCCTTGAGGAGAAAGGATATATCGCTTCTCTCCATCCGCATAAACCAAAAGCGCTAGTCTAGCTGTACGATTCGGATCATATTCGATTGCCTTAACCGTAGCAGGAACTTTTTCCTTGTCGCGCTTGAAATCTACTGTTCGTAGCTTCTGCTTGTGACCGCCGCCGACATTGCGGACAGTCATTTTTCCTTGATTGTTTCTACCCCCTTTACTTTTTAGCGAAGTAGTCAACGACTTCTCTGGTTTGTCTTTAGTAATGTCGTCAAAGACAGGAGCTACCCTAAATCGTTGGCCTGGAGTAATCGGTCTTAGTTTTCTAACCGCCATCTTCCTTAATTAAATTCCGCTGTAAAAATCTATTATTTCACCATCGGCTACTTTCACAATAGCCTTTTTGTATGTAGGTGTTTTTCCAGTAATGACCCCAGATTTAGTATACCGGGATTTACTACGTCCTGCATGAATCAGTGTGTTTACACTTTCTACAGTAACGCCATATATTTTTTCCACTGCTTTTTTGATCTCAACTTTGTTGGCACGCTTGTCTACGACGAAGCCGTATTTGCCTTGCTCATTCATTGCCGAGTATTTCTCTGTAACAAGTGGTTTGATCAAAATCGCCATTAGTTCAACCTATTTTGAATTGTTTCAACT
>JAHCMJ010000096.1 GCA_019192485.1 Cyclobacteriaceae bacterium HetDA_MAG_MS6
GCAATGAGAGCTTGAGAATCAATGTAAAATGTTAACTCGGTGCTTTGCCTATTAGTGTCACTTCGACGACCGCAGGGAGGAGAAGTCTCCTTAAAAGTTAAGATCATTGTATATAGATGCCTCGTCAGAGCCAAAAAAAATTGACTTAGACAAACGAGATAGGATTCCCCCAGGCACTTCCTCAAAGCCGGAAAGGCTGTTACTTTTCCGTGAAAAGCAACCAAAAACATTAGGAAGTGTAAAAACCCACGGCCTACCCTCCGTCACTACCTGCAACACAGCACTGATCGCTCATCTGCCTACACTTCCTTCTGCCCTCCTAAATGCAATGAGAGCTTGAGAATTAATGTAAACCGGTTGGTACTTTGCCCATTAGCGTCACTTCGACGACCGCAGGGAGGAGAAGTCTCATTGAAGGTAATGTGAATACTTACTCATTTGGGAGACTTCCCAATTAAACCTTTTGATAAACAATACATCTAAGGAGCAAACAAAACGAAGAAGTCATGAAAAAAATCATATTTGTTCTTTATGGGTTTTTCTTGTTTGGCTTGTCCACGGCAATGTCGCAGGAATCTACTCGCAGGATCGATGCCAAGCAAAACAATCAGCAGCTTAGGATAGCCTCCGGAGCTGCAACCGGACAACTATCCAGAAAGGAGACCAAGAGACTTCGCCATCAGCAAAAAGAGATCAGAAGGATGGAACGAAGAGCAGAAAGCGATGGTGTAGTAACTCGCAGAGAACGAAAGCAGATCAACAGCGCACAGTCCAGAGCGAGTAAAAGTATAGCTGCTCAAAAAAATGAAGGCAATAGATTCTGATTTGTATCAGGATACGCATAGGTGCTTTGGTTACGAGGCCCTGGGAAATTCCAGGGCTTTTTTCATTTTTACTCATCCGTTTGGATAGCTTTGCCAGATGGCAAGTGAAGCACGAGAAGACTATCTTTCTACCCTAAATCCTCCCCAATACGAAGCCACCGTAAATACCAATGGACCAACCATGGTCATAGCCGGAGCAGGCTCAGGAAAAACGAGAGTACTTACCTACCGTATTGCACACCTGATTGAAGCGCACAACGTAGACGCTTTTTCTATTTTGGCGCTGACCTTTACCAATAAGGCTGCCAGGGAAATGCGCAATCGAATAGAATCCGTGGTAGGCACTGATGCGCGGAACCTATGGATGGGCACATTTCACTCCGTGTTTGCCAGGATTCTGAGAGCGGAAGCCACTCGACTGGGATATACCTCTAACTTCACTATCTACGATACAGACGACTCCAAGTCCCTGATCAAAACGATCGTCAAGGAAATGGGGTTGGATGACAAGTTATACAAAGCCAACATCGTTTACAATCGCATTTCCAATGCCAAAAACAGGCTGGTTTCCTGGCGCGAATACATGAATAATCCGGTCTACATGGAAGACGACACCTCCAACATGAGACCGGAGATGGGTAGGCTTTACAAGACCTATGCCAACCGGTGCTTCAAGGCTAATGCCATGGACTTTGACGATCTACTGTTCAATACCAATGTGCTATTCCAGGAGCATCCGGATATCCTTAACAAGTACCAGCAACGATTTCATTACGTACTGATAGATGAGTTTCAGGACACCAATATCTCACAATACCTAATCGCTAAGAGACTAGCCGCTGTTCGACAAAACATCTGCGTGGTAGGAGACGATGCACAAAGTATCTATGCGTTTCGCGGAGCAGACATCCAGAACATCTTGAACTTCGAACGAGACTACCCTGACCTCCGTGTAGTGAAACTGGAGCAAAATTATCGATCCACCAAGACCATAGTCAACGCCGCGAACTCTGTCATCAACAAGAACAAAGCGCAGCTGAAAAAGAATGTATGGACGGACAATGTGGACGGAGACCTGATCGAGCTTTTCAAGGCTACCTCAGACAATGAAGAGGGTAGATTGGTAGCCTCTGCCATCTTCGAAACCAAGATGCAAAACCAGTCCGCTAACAATGAGTTTGCTATCCTCTATCGCACCAACAGCCAGTCCAGGTCCATAGAAGAGGCGTTAAGGCGCGTCAACATCAAGTATAGAGTAGTAGGTGGCGTATCCTTCTACCAACGTAAGGAAATCAAAGATATATTGGCTTATCTGAGGTACGTCGTCAACGAAAACGACGAAACGGCGATGAGGCGTATCATCAACTTACCCAAGAGAGGCATAGGTCCAGGTACGATCGAAAAGATGGTAGTCGCAGCTAGTGATCACGACATCTCACTCTGGGAGGTGATGACTAATGCAAAATCATTTTTTACCGGTAGAGCTGCCGGGCAAATTGAAGAATTTGCCACGATGATCAAGAGCTTCCGTCTGACAGCCGATAAAAAGGATGCATACGACACAGCAGCTCAAGTGGCTAAGAATTCCGGATTATTAAAAGACTTGTATGAGGACAAAACGGTCGAAGGACTCAACCGCTACGAAAACGTGCAGGAGCTCTTAAACGCAATCAAAGAGTTCACTGATGATGCTGACCGAGAGGACAAAAGCCTGAGTGCTTTTTTACAAGACATTGCACTCCTGACAGATGAGGATCGCAATGAGCAGACGGATGACGTGATTACGTTGATGACCATCCATATGGCCAAAGGTCTGGAATTCAACTATGTCTTTATTGTTGGGTTGGAAGAGGAGTTATTCCCCTCACAGATGATGATGAGTAGCCGGGCTGACCTGGAGGAAGAACGTAGATTGTTCTATGTGGCTATTACCCGAGCTAAAAAGAAGCTGCATATGACCTACGCACTCAACCGGTATCGGTTTGGGCGACTCAAAAATTGCGAACCAAGCCGATTCCTGGAAGAGGTGGATCCAGCATATATCAAAGTCAATCGAAAACTGTCTTCCGCTGAGACGGCCGCTTCCCCTGCCAATGAATACTTCGCCAAAAACTTTGTTAAACAGAACAAAAGCAACAACTCTCGCAAGTTTGTCAAGCCTCCACAACACAAACCCAGTCCGGACTTTCAGGCAAGTGATACTTCATCTCTTGCAGAAGGTATGAAAGTGGAGCACCCCAAGTTCGGTTTTGGAGTCGTCACTAAGATGGACGAGCAAGGAGCTAACCGTAAAGCACAGGTAGAGTTTGATCAGGCTGGCGAAAAGACTTTGCTGTTGAGTTTCGCAAAGTTGAGGATCATTGAAAGTTGATTCGTTAAGTATTTTTTACCTTCATGGAAGTGTGTTTCAGCCACTTTTATTGATTGACTCACGGACAAGCAAGAAGCAAAATTTTGATTGTTCGGTTTCTTAAGCGACTACTACTGCTGGTTCATTTATTTGACCTAATCAATACCACAGAGTCATAATCTTCTGTAGTGTAATTTATTATTTCGTTTTTTTCCTTAATTATCAATATGGACTTCATCTTTTCAATGTCCAATTCGACCAATTGCTTTAAGTTGATCTTAATTCCATCTAATAGAAATATTGTTTTGCCAGATAATACTTGATTAAGAAATTTCCTTTCAAATCTATTTGTTGTAACTAATAATACTCCATCTTTCGCCTTTTCACCATAAACGTTCATTGCAACTCCATTCTTTTCTAAAATATCAATGCTTTCAATTTCGTCTAAAGAAAAATTATACTCTTTCCCCTTTAGGTTTTTTGATTCATATGGATATCCATCGATTATTAATAAAGGTTCTTTAGCAAGCTTTTTATCATTTATTTTTTCAGCTAGATAGTCTTTTAAACTCTGCGGATCAGAATTAAGGCTCTTATTCACACTGCATCCAGTGGAAACAACCGTAATCACAAGTGGGATTAATTTTTTCAACATAATAGAAAGTTGGTATTAAATAATTTAGACACGACCCCAGGCCGGAAGTAGTGCGCCCGGAACTTGGAAGAAACATAAAGATAGCTCTGCTAGCCAACACCTACAGGTCTTTACTTTTAAAGTACTTTAGTGAAGCTCTTACTGAAGCAATGTAGAAGATGGACACCACTAAGAAAGGTATCCCCACCAATTGCAGATCTCCTTCAACGAATGCCGAAACCATTGAGCTTTTTGTTCGCCAAAATTTGATCACCATGAATACAGGAATAAAGAGAGAGCTCAGATACAGCAGGGCTGTTGCCATGAACCTCATGCGATAATGAATGAGGTAAAAAATTGACCAGTGGAATAAAGCAACAACCGTTAACATAACAATTGTTTTTAAACTAAAGACAGTTTGATCAGCTATAACGGAAAAATACCGTAGTACTTCCAGGCATAAGACCCATAGCATTAAGTTGACTACAAATAAAACAAATGATGATACCAATCGTGCCGTAAAAATCTCCTTGCGAGAAACAGGCAGGCTTGCTACCAAGGTTAATGGATTGGTTTTCAATTCTGATAAAAAGACAGATGTGCTTGAGACACAAAGCATCATACCTATAGATACAATAGCTCCGGCAATGTTTTCTCCCATATTGTTAACAGAGAAAATCAATAACGCCAATATATAAAGAGTCATACCGATATGACTTTTTTTATACACCATGAAGTCATTGATAATCAGTTTCGAAACTATTGCAGTATTCATAGGTCCCTAGTTTTATAAAATTTACATGAAAGCTTAAGTGAAGTAACCCAGCACAACAGCGCCAAAGTTGAAACGGAACCAATTATGATCAATCCATTCTGCTGTGAAAGCCACTCCAGAAAATATTGGATATAGGCTATTTGAATGCTGCTTTTGCCAAACATCCAATGAATCAAAACCCCAAGCGTAAGGATGCCAAAGTGTATTGCTGCCAAAATCGCCATCCCTCTTTCCAGGCCATATTTGAAATAGGCGGGGTAGGAAAAACTCTTCAACAACAAGCTGAAAACAAGCAAGGCAGCCCAAACAACGGGAAGATATAATACCTTTAGTACGGGATCATTATAACGCTCTTGCAATACCGATCCAAACTTTGTTGCTAAATAGCAACATGTCAATACCAGAAGAATTTGAATCAATGATGTAATATATCTTGCTACTACGATTTGTTTTCTTGCGACCGGCAAGCTGACGAACACACTTTCAGTACCATGATATTCATCAGATTTAATAAAAACCAATGAAGTCAATGAACATGCTGAGATGACAATGGCCAGGTATATTACAATGAGAATCTGCCCTCCATCGTCCAGCATACCACCTATGGTCAACAGACATAAGCCCGTGATCATCAATAAACTAATCAGTTGGAAAAGCCAGTTGGCTCGAAAATCCTTAAGTATTAAATACCACATCACCATCAGTTTAAAGAACTCATTTTGGTGAAAAACATAATATCTTCAAGGCTTGCTCTATCATAAATAACCTCAGCTCCGAAGAGTTTTTTGGCTCCATTGACATCCTGAGTCAGCCCTTCAAAACCAAACTCTCCTTCGCGTACCCCTATCAGTGTTTTTCTTGTGTGGTGATTCAGAAGTTCATTTCCACCTTTGATCAGGGCATATTGTTCGAAAACTTCATCCTTATTTTTAGAGAATACTATTTCCCCATTCAAAACATAAGTGATGTAATCGGCGATCTGTTCGATATCCGTGGTGATATGGGAAGAGAACAAGATCGATTTGTTTTCATCCTGGATTAAATTTCGCAAGAAATCCAGCATTTCCCTTCGAACGATAGGATCAAGTCCCGATGTAGGTTCATCCATGATGATTAGATCAGCATGATGTGATAAGGCTATGGCTATGGCCCCCTTCATCTTCATGCCCTTCGAGAACTTCTTTACCAGTTTATTAGCTGGAAGCTCAAAACGGTCAACCAAGCCCTTATAGACCTTTTCATCCCAGTTCTCATAAAAAGGAGCAATGATGTTTTTGAGTTGGTTCAGTGTCAGGTGCTCATAGTAGGTCGGAGAGTCGTAAACGAAACCGATCCTTTTTTTAATCTCCACTTCTTGCTTTTGATGATCCATTTCAAAGACTTTCACTTCTCCTTTTTGCTTCATCACAAGGTTCATAATGGTATTGATGATGGTTGTCTTTCCAGCACCATTGGGCCCAACAAGTCCCATAATGAATCCTGAAGGCAATGTGAATGAAACATTGTTTAGTCTAAAATCACCGTAATCTTTTACCAGGTCTTTAATATCTAAAGCGTTCATATGATTTATACTAAGTCGGTTGAAGTTTGAATTATAGGACCATTGGCACCGTCAGGGTCTACAGGCCTATTTTTATTGAATGCTCTTCTAAGGAATAGATAATTGATAAGACAAATGGAAACACAGACAATGATCAAAATAGCGTAATTTGTTGCTCCGCCAAAGAATCCTACATCCGAGGTACTGGCCAAATACTCGCCAGGATCGATATATAACCTCATGATGAACCCAGATAAGTTTGCTGAAGCATGAATGATAATCGCATAGGCCAGGCTTCTGGTATGATAGTATACCCAACCGATAAAAATTCCCATTACTAGGCCTGCTACAAACTGCCAAGGATTTAGATGTACAACTCCAAAAAGTATACTTGACCATAGTATGGCTTTGGCAGGTGAATATTTTTTCAAAAACCCGTCCAACATGATACCCCTGAAGATCAACTCCTCAAATACGGGTGCTGCAATGACCATCACAATGAATGCCATTATCCCATTTTGTCCAGCCAACTCTACCATTTCTTGCTTAAAGAAATCCGGCATTGGAATTAAGCTTGTCAGTGGTGTTACTACTCCGAACAATAAAGCCACTGCTCCCAAAGAAACGAGCGCAGCGATTCTCCAGTCATCCAGAATAAAATTGAATCCTGCACTCGCTGATTTCTTTTTCCGAACAAATTGAATGACCCAAAAAGAGCCACCCATACTTAATACATAGTATAACAATACCGACGATTCAATGCCAATAACATCTTTGAGAAATGTTACTGGTGACAAAAAGATCATAGCGAGTACTATCAATCCCGTCATTCCCAGACTTTGCTGCATGCTTGGGTAGTTCCTATGTTTTTCATTCTCCATGTTTCGATCATTTAATTTTTTCTAGTTCTCGTTTTCACGATATAGAATATTTAGCATTTCCTGTAACTCTTCGTAGCTAATTCCTAGTTTTTGGGCTTCATTCACTGTGTTGGCTACCATGTCCTCTATAGCTTTCATTTTCTTTTCTCGAAGCATTTCTTGGTTCTGAATAGCTACGAATGTCCCCTTCCCTCCTACAGTATCAATAAATCCTTCTTTCTCCAGTTCTTCATAGGCACGCTTGGTGGTGATTACACTAATGTGTAGCTCTTGGGCTAGCTTTCTAATAGAAGGTAATGCCTCGCCTTCGGCAAGATCACCCGATATGATTTGAGCCTTTATCTGCCCACATATCTGTTCATATATGGGTTTCGAAGCAGCATTTGATATAATTATTTTCATTACCCTGAAGTCTACCTAACATGCGTAAACATATATATTGAGTATATAGTTAATAGTGTATATACTGTATATATACAATGATAATACTCATGCCTTTAAAAACCTAATTAGTTGTGAAGATTATGATGATTGGCGAAATCTTTTATGGTGAAAATCCAGAATCAAGACAGTTGCTAGAAGAATAGATACTTTCAGAATGGATAGTGGAGCAGCGAAGTTCAGATGAGTTGGACAGAAAAGTACTTAGGCGTATTCGCGCTAGCAGGATGTTATCACTTGTTATTTATTTTCCGTGATACTCCATATTCGGGAGTGGTTCATCTCCTTTTAAATACTTGCCAAACCAATCCATTACTTGGGAATTAACCTCTCTCTTGTGTTCATTAATTCCATGATCACCTCCTTCAAATATAATTAGACGATAAGGAATACGTTCTTTTTCAAATTCTAAGGCAAGCTTTAAACTTTGTTCTGGCTTGACTCTCCAGTCAGCGTTCCCATGTAGCATCAAAATGGGAACATCTTTAGGAAATTTATCAACCCATTTTATAGCTGATCTTTTCTCCAGTTCAATTTCTTTTGATACTTCGTAATTCGGTATTAGTTCAGATAATACCATTGTTTCCATTTCAGGTCTATCTTCAATAGAGGAATATTGATCGGACACAGCTCCACCGACTATTGCAGCTCTGATTTTATCAGTTTTTGTTAAAGCAATGAAAGTCATCATTCCGCCTCTACTCCATCCATACATACCAATTCGTTCATGATCTGCACTTGTGATTTCGTTAACAGCTTTGGTCAGAATTACAACATCGTTCACATCTGATCCACCAAATTCTTCAATCCCTTGACCGCCACTGTTTCCTCGATACTGACTAGCAATTACAACATAACCTTGTTTTGCTAATTGACCTAGTGTAATCGCTCCATGAGCCACTGTTAGTGCTCCGAATTCTCTGTTCCCACCTCTGTTGTAAATGATACATGGGTATTTACCTTCTTTCTTTGGCTTTGCCATTAAGCCTTTGACTTGAAGACCATCACTCAAGTAGGTAATTGTGAATATTTCTATACTGTCCAGATATTGATACCCTGGTTTCCAATTACCATTTTCATTAACAAGTTTGGAATAAATTGGATATTCCGTTAGATCCTCAATTTGCTGGGTCTCAATAATTATTTTAGAATCCTGTGCTGTGCAACTGGAAATAAGAGAACAAATTAATGAAGTGAGTAGGAATCTCATGCGGGAGAAAATACGTGATAACTTTCAAAATATAACGTGCTACAAGAATGTATAGATGCATTGCAGAGTCGCTCTGTTCTCCAGCAAATGGGTAACAACACCATATCGCAAGTATGTGATTTTAACTTCACCAACACCTATTTGATATCAACCTATAAGTCATCTTCCAAATTAGGAACCCTGAAAGCAACGACAAAAGGATCTGAGCTAAGGAACCAAGCGCTAAATGTAAATAGCCAGAAGGCTTCTGTAATAGCACTGATAGTGGGCAGCGCCACGGCCCGTGGGGATAGCAGGAGTGCAATTTGTAAAACGTCATCAGGTTTTGCTCCCAAGTCTTGTATAAAAAGGCACAAAAAAACCCCGAAAATCGGGGTTTAGCTATTTCTAGAAAAACGATGTAGCAGACTACACGTGCAACCACTCCTTTTTGGCAGTGAGCTCTTCCTCTGTCTCTACATAGTCGGGATCATCCACACAACAATCTACAGGACAGACTGCCGCACACTGCGGTTCTTCGTGAAAGCCAGTACACTCGGTACACTTACCAGACACGATATAATAAAATTCGTCTGATACGGGCTCTTGCTGAGCCGTGGCATCTACTACTGAGCCATCTTCCATTTCGACCTCCTTGAGATCCGTGCCATCCGACCACTTCCACTCTACTCCTCCCTCGTAAATGGCAGTATTGGGGCATTCTGGCTCACATGCACCACAATTGATGCATTCATCAGTAATCATAATTGCCATAATCCTGTATTTATATTTATATATTGATTGCTTGGTGCAATTTTCAGCGCTCGAAATTAATAAACAGTTGTGGCACGAAAAAGATTTGATTTTTTTCTTTAAGATCTAATTCACCATAAAAAATTCTTTTTCGCCATCAATTATCCTCCAAGGTCTCGTAATTGACATTCTTTAGCTTTGCGATGTCAAAACTTGAAAGAGGAAATATATGAAGCTGGAGGAAAGAGTCAATGCAATTGCGGAGCTAGGAGAACGGTTGAGCGGATTGGCAGATGCAGAGCTGGATATATGGACAGCCAATGCTTATCGTCGCAATAGCTGGTTTACCCCGGAATATGTGAAACTTGCTCTGGAGGGCATAGTATTGATGCTGGAGCAAGAAAGCCTCAAAAAGTGGGTGGGGACTTACCAAATTCAAACTGAGGTGCCAAAAATTGTAGGGATAGTCATGGCAGGAAATATCCCACTGGTTGGTTTCCATGATCTCCTTTGCGTTTTGATCTCGGGACACTACGCTGCTATCAAAACAAGCTCACAGGATGAGTACCTGGTCAAGGAGTTGGTCAAGCTGTTGTTTGAGATAGAGCCAAAATTTAAACGAAACCTGGACTTCCCGGAGCAGCTAAAAGTAATGGACGCCGTGATCGCTACTGGCAGTGACAACTCTGCTCGCTACTTTCAGCACTACTTTGGCAAGTATCCTCATATCATCAGGAAGAATCGCACCTCAGTTGCAGTACTGGACGGCAGTGAAAGTGATGATCAGCTTCATCTATTAGGCAGTGATGTTTTTCAATACTTTGGCTTGGGATGCCGAAATGTTTCGAAGGTCTACACCCCAGAAAACTATGACATACCTCGGCTACTTGACGTTTGGCAATCTTTTAGTCCTATCCTCGAACACCACAAATACAAGAATAATTACGACTACCACAAGTCTATTTACCTGGTCAATAGAGAACCCCATCTGGACACTGGTTTTTCACTCTGGTATGAAACCAGCGAATTGGTCTCTCCCATCTCCATTACCTACCACCAACGTTACCATAACCTGGATGAAGTGAAAGACATTCTGAGGCAAAATGAAGAAAAGATCCAGTGTGTAATCAGTGCAATAAATCTACCAGGAGCCCTGGACTTTGGCCAGGCTCAGCGTCCGGCTATATGGGATTATGCTGATAACGTAGATACGATGGAGTTTCTAGGACAATTATAATTCCCCGGTAAAGATTGGCATGCAGTCATTCAAGTGTTAATTTTGCCGGCTCGAATGATCGAACACTATTTATTGAACTAAAGAAATTATGGCGCAAGACTTTTTTGGTATTGAAAGGGAGCTTACCACTCCGCTTGGTTCGCACAAATATTTCAGCCTCAAGGAATTGTCAAAGCAAAAAGAGGTTGTCCACAAGTTACCCTACTCTATCAGGATCTTACTGGAAAACGCCATTAGAAATTACGATGCTTTTGCTGTTACTGAAGAGCACCTACAGACACTCCTCAACTGGAAAGAAACTGCTGGCGTGAAGGACATACCCTACTCTCCTGCTCGTGTATTGATGCAGGATTTCACTGGTGTCCCTGCTGTAGTAGATATTGCGTCCATTCGTTCGGAAGTTGCTCGAAAAGGGAAAGATACTACCAAAACCAACCCTGTGGTGCCCGCTGATATGGTTATTGATCACTCAGTGATGGTTGAGTATTTTGGTACACAAAACTCTTACAAAAAAAATGTAGACCTCGAATACCAAAGAAATGAGGAAAGATATAAGCTTCTGAAATGGGCTCAACAGGCCTTTTCCAACTTCGGCGTGGTGCCTCCCGGCATGGGGATCTGTCACCAGGTCAACCTGGAATACTTAGCAAAAGGCGTCATTGAAAGGGATGGATACCTACTGCCTGATACACTTGTAGGTACAGATTCACACACACCAATGGTAAATGGTATCGGTGTGCTTGGATGGGGTGTTGGCGGTATAGAAGCGGAAGCAGCAATGCTAGGACAACCGATTTACATGATCCTCCCTCAGGTTATCGGATTAAAGCTTTCGGGTGAGCTCCCTGAAGGAGCAACTTCTACAGACCTTGTTTTGACCATCGTAAGATTGCTTCGAGATTATGGTGTTGTAGGAAAAATTGTGGAAGTATTCGGCCCTGCACTCGATAGCCTGACTGTGGCCGATAGAGCTACCATTTCCAATATGTCACCGGAATTTGGCTGTACTGATACACACTGGCCCATCGACGACCAGACGCTGGCTTATATGCGCAAAACCAATCGCCCGGATAATCACATCGCGATGGTGGAAGCCTACGCCAAAGAAAATCTACTCTGGAGAAATCCTGAAGATCAAATAGAGTACACTGACGTGCTCGAGCTGGACGTTAGCACAGTTGAGCCAACCATTTCCGGGCCTAAACGTCCGCAGGACAAGATATTACTCCGCGAAGCAAAAGATACAGTAATTGACTTACTTAAAGACGGCCACAGCAGAGTTTACATCCCCGTCGATGATCGTGTAGGATCCTGGGCCAACGATGGAGGAGCAGTTGCGTCACCAACGAAAGTAGATGGTGCATTAAAGAGCATCGCCATGAAAAAAGGTGACCTGCAATACAATCTATCTGATGGTGCTGTGGTCATCGCCGCGATCACTTCTTGTACCAACACTTCCAATCCTAGTGTCATGCTTGGTGCAGGACTAGTAGCCAAAAAGGCAGTCGAGAAAGGACTCAATATCAAACCATGGGTCAAAACTTCCCTGGCACCTGGATCCAGGGTGGTGACAGAGTACCTGCAAAAATCAGAATTACTTCCTTACCTGGAAGCACTGAAGTTTCACATAGTAGGTTATGGATGCACAACTTGCATAGGTAACTCTGGAGACATGATGCCTGAAATACAGCAAGCGGTGATCGACAATGACCTGGTGGTTTGCTCTGCACTCTCAGGTAATAGAAACTTTGAAGCGCGTATCCATCCCAATATCAAAATGAACTTCCTGGCATCGCCGATGTTGGTAGTAGCCTATGCTATAACGGGTCGAATGGACTTTGACCTCAATAATGAACCTCTCGGAACAGACCCCAACGGTGAAGCCATCTACCTAAAAGATATCTGGCCCTCTCAGGCAGAAATCAATGAGGTCATGGACACGGTATTGACTCCCGAAGACTACGCAAAGACATATGCCACAGTATTTGATGGAGATGGTGCATGGCAAAGTCTAGCCAGCTCAACCGGCCAGATATATGACTGGGACGATAAATCCACCTATATCCAGGAAGCTCCTTTCTTCAAAAATATCTCTGAAGAAGTACTAGAGCCTCAGGATATCGAAGGAGCCAAGGTACTGCTACAGCTTGGTGACATGGTCACGACTGACCACATTTCACCTGCTGGCAAGTTCTTACCAGAACATCCCGCCGGTCAATACTTGGTGGAAAATGGTGTACAGCAACGAGATTTTAACTCTTACGGCTCTCGCAGAGGAAACCATGAAGTGATGATGAGAGGTACGTTTGCTAACGTACGGATCAAAAATAAACTCGCTTCCAGAGAAGGTGGATGGACTAAGTATCATCCCACCGGGGAAGAAATGCCCGTATATGATGCCGCCATGAAGTACGAGAATGATAATACACCACTTGTCGTAATTGGAGGTAAAGAGTATGGCTCGGGGTCTTCCAGAGACTGGGCGGCTAAAGGGACTAACCTGCTCGGCGTAAAAGCAGTGTTGACGGAGAGTTTTGAGCGGATCCACCGATCAAATCTGGTAGGTATGGGAGTTCTGCCCATGGTGTTTATGGAAGGAGAAAACCAAGACACACTCGGCCTGACCGGCGAAGAGGTGTACGACATCAAAGGGCTAGCTTCGAATCTGACTCCCGGTAAAATTGTAGATGTAACCGCAGCCAAAGCTGATGGCTCCAAAGTGGAGTTCAAAGCAAAGCTCAGGCTCGATTCCGGAGTAGATGTAGAGTACTACAAGCACGGAGGCATCTTACATTACGTATTGAGAAATTTCCTGAAGGCTTGAGTTAATGAAATCAAGGGCAGTAATCACTGCCCTTTTTTATTGGGCAAGAGGTTTAGTTTTATTACCAAAACTTATCCTTAGCTTTAATGTTGACTACTTTAAAATACTAACGACACGTAATCATGAAATCTAAAAATCTGCTAAAGACAAACGTACTCGTCATCCTTCTTGCTATTGTTCTTGTATCATGCGGACCAACCCAGCAATCTGGAGGCGAAGAGAAGACCGAAGCTCCAAAGCTCACCTTGACCAAGGCTCCGGCTTCACCTGCTTACGAGGATGCATCATTGGCGTTGACGAGCTCAGAAATCACCGAGGGTGATTCATCTTTTTCGGCTCGCTTCAACTTTGATGTTCAAAATTACGAGCTGGGTGTTCAGACTGAAGGTTCCGATACCCGTGGTATCGCCAACTCTGGAAAGGGTCAGCATATTCATTTCATCGTCAATAACGGACCTTACTCTGCGCATTATGATGCTGCTCTTACCAAGGAGTTCAAAGAGGCTGGCTACTACACGATCATTGCCTTTTTGTCACGCTCCTATCATGAGAGTGTTAAAAACCCAAACGCTTACTATGTAGATCATATCAAAGTGGGTGAGCCAGACGGAGAGTCAACAATTGACTTCTCAGCAAAGCACATGTTTTACAGTAGACCAAAAGGTACTTATAAGGGATCCGATACCGAAAAACTGATGATCGACTTTTACCTGCTCAACACTACACTATCTCCTGAAGGAGACAAAGTGAAAGCAACAGTAAATGGTCAAGAGTTTATCATAGAGGAGTGGGCTCCATACTACGTTGAAGGACTACCAAAAGGTACAGCAACAGTCAAACTAGAACTCATTGATGCTGAAGGGAACGCTATCCCCGGCCCATTCAATGTAGTAGAACGAGAAGTGACATTGGAATAATACTCCACAGGTTTTTAAGCATTAACCGTGGTTTGTCAGTCAAGTCACGGTTTTTTTATTGGGTGAAACAGACCTTTTTACATTAGCGGCAAGGGACCACTTGGCTGAAAGTGTTTAAAATGGTAAAAACCTTCGGATGCGTCTATTCTTAATTTTATTTGGGGTTAGTATTTTCATATCTGCTCCGGCTCAGTCTCTCCGTGAAATATACAGTCAGGGAACAAAGGCTTATGAAGCAAAAAACTTCACGGCTTTTCAGAAGGCTATGTTTAGGTTCGATTCACTTCGACCCAATTACCCGGTAGTGGTGTACAACCTGGCAGCGGCATATGCATTGACAGGTGAAAGTGACGAAGCCATTGCAACTCTGAAGCGGTATATCCTGATGAACAATGCCACGAAGTTTTGGGAAGATGAGGATTTCTCTACGTTAAGAGATTCAGATTCCTTCCAAAAACTACAAGAATGGGCAATCCTGCTATCAAAACCCATTGATCTGACAACAGTAGCCATGAGTGTAGACCTACAGAAGCAACATCCGGAGGGCATTACCTACTCTCGCAAATCAGATGCTTTCTTTGTTGGTATGGTGAGATCTGGTCGCATATCCAAGACCTCTAGTGAAATGGTCCAGTTCTGGCAAGAA
>JAHCMJ010000097.1 GCA_019192485.1 Cyclobacteriaceae bacterium HetDA_MAG_MS6
TAAGTTTTGCAATAGTATGGGGCTACTCCTCAATGCAAATGTCCCCCTGGTCCGGGCATTGGAGTTGAATGCCAATATGTATCAAAATATCCATTTGCTGCGATCCATTCACCAGCTCAAGGATCAATTGATCAAGGGAATGAGCTTTAGTGATGCTTTGGAAAAGGAGTCATTGTACGATCTCAATTTCAAGATCCTACTGAAAGTAGGAGAGGAGTCCAGCAAACTTGGTTTCTTTTTTAGAAAGCTATCAATGGACTACAGGCAGTCACTTAAACATAAAACAGGCATGTTGAACACAGCCCTGGAGCCAGCATTGATTATCATCCTTGGTTTATTCGTTGGAGTTATACTGATTAGCATGTACCTGCCGATGTTTGAGTTATCTACGCAGATGTCTGCTCCTGGATGATTAATAAGCCCAATCTGACACCAGCTTCTGTTAAATTCAGATACGGCTACTTGATCAAGCATTCAAGTATATTTCGGTGGTCACTCCGGTTCGAGTTTTTTCATGCAAATACATTGAAGATTTAATTACTGACTGTAAAAACTGTATGTTACCGATATCATGAAAGTACTTTTATCCATCACCATCATACTGTTACAGCAGCTTCTTTTGAGCCGATGTACGCCGTCAGCGCAAGAAGTCGTCAAAGTGAAACAGGTCAAGTACTTAGGTTGGTCCGAAGCTGTCGAGATTAGCAATGGACTGGTTAGAGTGGTAGTTGTGCCAGCCATTGGCAGGATCATGCATTACAGTTTTTCAGAAGACATTAATGTTTTGATGACGGATTCAGCTTTTCATGGTCAGTATCTTCCTGGTGATGGCCCCGCCATGGTAGATGATCAGGCTACGTGGCTGACATTTGGAGGTGACCGCATCTGGCCTACTGAGGAAGGTCTGTTTAAGGAGGTTAATGGATATAAAAGACCTCCTGATCACTTCATAGATGGGTTGCCATGGCAATACAGGCTTCTAGCCCATGGCGTAGAAATAGAAAGCCAGGTAAGTTTGTTTTGCGGTGCCAAAGTCCAGCGAAAGATTACCCTGACACCTGGCAGTACGCAAGTGAAAATTGAGCAATATATGATGAAGGTAAAAAAGGGCCTTCGTGAAGGTCTGGAGCCTATACCACTGACCATTTGGAATATCTCAAAAATCAAACTTCCGTCACAAACCTTTTTTCCCTTGCATGATGAAAACGAAATTCTTATACCCCAATGGGACGATTCGCGCAATTATGCACATGAAAATCTAGAAATCGATGGAACTGTGGGTATTCTTTATCCCGATCCTGATAGCAGGTCTCAAAAAGTAGGCGTTGGGGCACATGGCTGGCTGGCGGGTATCACCTCTGATAACAAGGTCATGATGGAGTTTTTTGAATACGATGATAAAGCTATCTATCCTGATGGCGGTACAAGTATCGCCATTTACATGCGGGATTTTGGTGAACTGGAGTGTCTAAGCCCGCTGAAGGCATTGGAAGTAGGTGAAGACTTAAAACATACCATCTATTGGGATCTGAAAAAACTGACTGCCGTGACCCTAGATCAACAACGCGAAGAGGCTATCAACTGGATAGAAGGCGTTTTGGAGTAGTATCATAATAGCTGTGTACAGGCCATATTGGTGTGATCAACTTCAGTTTTTGAAACAGTGAGAAATTAAAGGAAGAGCTTATTATGATATATAACCTATCATCATTTGCAATTAATGGTGGCTAAAATTGAAATAATGAAAGTAAAATGTTCAATATAATGGGATTCTTTACAAAATCTCAACACTAACGTAACGTCAATTCGATTTTACTACCTATTTTGCTACTTATTCACCAAAACTAACTTAAGCTATGTCTGACGTAAATGTGTACTTAAAGTACGAAAATGGCGAATTGCTATTCAGTAATACCGAAGATGGTACCTACGAAATAGTAAGAGAAGATACCATCACCGCCAAGCCAAAACAAGGTGAAGTAGTCAACTGGTATGCCAAGGAGGGCATCAAAAAACTGAAGAAGATCAAACGCTGCAGTGGGGATGATTGTTTTCATGTTAAACCTGAGAAGAAAGATAAGAAGCACTGGTGTGGAACAGTCGCGCCTAATGCTGCTCCGCAATCTCATGAAAAGTATGATATCAAGTTCGAGGCAGAGAATGGCTATATTGTATTGGTGGACCCCATAGTTATCGTTGATTCCGGAGGGGATGATGACAATGGAGATGGAGGAGACTAAGTATTTCCAATCTAAACTTAAATTATAATTTATCATTATGTCAAATGTAATCATTACGCTTACGGTCGATTTATCTAAACTAAGCCAGGGGATTTTGGCTGCCAGTTCCTTTAGTGACAGTGTCGGAGATCCCAGTACCTCTAATCCTGAGGACTACAGCACTCATGTGAAGGCAGGTGACTCAGTAACCTGGAATGGAGCGCTGACAAATGGAACATCAAGTGATTCTATTGCTATTACTTCTATTGTTTACGAGGGAGACCAAAATATTTTTGGTCAGAATACCTTGAATGGAAGTGGAGGGACAGTTGTTGGGACCGTAGAGAGCGGAACAGGTGGAGAAGATGAGGTATACACTATCAACTTTACCATCACGCAAAATGGAACACCGACTACGTACAGCATAGACCCAATAGTTATTGTAGATTCTGGTGGGTGAGATTTGTAATATATCACTTATGAAAGCCTATATACTCATAGGCTTTCTGCTTTCTACCACTTTTGGCTTTAGTCAATCTCAAAACCGATTTGATAGCCTTACAATGCGCTACAATTCAGGTAGACTTGATGATAAGGATAAAATTGCGGTATTACGCAAAATTGCCTTTATGGAGAAGGATCCGGAGTTAAAACTCAAATACTCAGAGGAGCTCATTGAGTTATCGAATAAGTTTCATGATAAAAGTAGTTTGTATAAAGGCTACTACCAAAAAGGGGCTGCTCTACGGCTGAAAGGAGATTTAGATGAGGCAATTGAGAGTTATTTCATTTGTTTGGAACTAGCTCAAAAACTAGAAAATCAGACTTCAGTGGGAGATAGTTTTTTGGCACTTGGAGATGTTTATAACATCAATGGGAATCATCGAAACTCAAAGCTTTATTATAACAAAGCTATTTCAATTCTCAGAGCTACTAAGGACTCTGTTTCATTAGCGGCTGTTTTGCTAAACGCCGGAGATGAATATTTCAATGCAAACAAGATGGATACAGCCTTAATTTATTTTCTTGAAGCTCAGGAGATTTGCAAATTAAAAAACCTGAAATCATACAGTGCGTACAACCTTGGCAATATAGGCCTTGTCTATGCCTCGCAAGGCAAACATATGCTTGCGGAAAAAAATATCAATGAGGCTATCGAGGTACTTCAAGAACTTGGAGATCTCTACCCAATAGCTGTTTACCTGACCTATATGGCCGATATTTATGTAGAAAGGGGGGACCTCTCCCGTGCGTTGACTTATGCGCATCAGAGCCTACAGATAGGAGAAGACAAAGGCCTCAAAGAGCAGGTTAGGGATGGAAGCAAAAAGCTGGCCCAACTTTATCAAAAGAAAGAAGACTTCGAGTCAGCATTTCTGTATCAGAGTCAGTACATCGCTTATCGAGATAGTATCAATAGTGAAGAAACTATTCAAAAAATGGCAGATCTCCGGACGGAGTATGAAGTAGCACAGAAACAAGCCGAGGTTGATTTGCTGGAAGTCCAAAAACGCAATCAGCGACTCTTGGTCATTGGGTTAGCCGTATTTGGTTTTCTGACAGCTATCATCCTGGCTATTATTTATCGAAACAATCAGCAAAAACATCGTATCAACCTGATCTTGGAAAATCAGAAGATCGAACTGGAATCCCTCAACCAGACTAAGGATCGCTTCTTCTCAATCATCTCTCATGATCTTCGAGGACCTATTAGTGCATTTCACGGTATATCAAGGATGATCAAGTTCCTGGTGACCACGAAGAAAACAGATGATTTGCTCTCCCTGGCAGAGGATATCGACCAATCTGTAGATCGACTGTCCGACCTACTGGATAATTTGCTTACGTGGGCCATGCAGCAGCAAGGCCACTTCCCTAATGTGCCAGAGAAAGTAAACCTCAATGAGCTGTCTGAAGAGTTGGTTAAGACACTAGCCAATATGGCCGAGGGTAAGAGTATTATGCTTCAATCTCAGATGGATGGAGATATTGATCTCTGGGTAGATCGCAATACGACTATGACCATTATTCGCAATCTGGTTAACAATGCTTTGAAATTTACGCCGGAAGGAGGAACCGTCGAGGTCATGGGGCAAGTAGCCGATGGCAAGGCTGTGGTGGTCGTGAAAGATACTGGGGTCGGTATGCCAGCAGATAAGTTGGATAACCTTTTCAAGCTGCAAGACAAGAAAAGCACCTATGGCACTAGTGGGGAGAAGGGACTAGGACTTGGTCTGCAACTGGTTTATGACTTTGTGCAGATGAACGATGGAGATATTATGGTAGAAAGTGAAGAAGGTAAAGGGACCGCTTTTGAAATTACATTGCCCTTGTTTAACGCACAAGTTACACCCGTTCAAGAGGCTGTTTCAGCTAGTTAATAGTACTATATCTGAGGTTTGTCATCCGCCCAATGTAACGTTTTCTTTTTCTTGATGCTTATCCTGCCAAAAGGGGCTTGGCAGGTCTGGAACTCTTCTCGATCTTTACTCTTTTACTCACCCATTACCTGACGAACCGACTGCTCCAACTGCTCTGGCTCTAGTAGGCTACTCTTACTGATAAACTTATCAACTTCCAAAGCTGCTACATTGGGATTGTTGAGATGCCCTGATATGACGATGATCTTAGGCTTCTTGTCGAGGGTTTCTAAGGTTTCAGTGCCATCCAGATAAGGCATTTCGTAGTCTAGGAAAATGATATCTGGCTTGGCTTTTACGACAGCCATAAGTCCATCCACCGGATTAGTATATTTTGCGCTCAGCTCCAATACCGGAATCTCATGAATAAGTGATTCCAGGTAAGTCAGAAACATAGGATCGTCATCAATGGCGATGCTTGTATAAACTTTGTCCATAGGTACTCTTAGTCGCCTCAATTTAAGGACTTACGGATGAATTAGCATCATGCGCAAAACACTTTAGTAAAGCTCATCGTAAGACCATACGGTACAACCTAACTTTATGAGAGGTTTTTTTGCGGTAGCGCTGCTCGTAGTATCGCCAGCTTTATTGGCACAGGGTCAGCCCGATCATGTTATCAAAAGCATCTACTTTGGAGGAGGTAGCTACTATATCGATCCTGGTCAAGGGCGGTCACTTCAAGATCTTTTAGATTCCATTCCGGATTTACGATACCACTCGATCACTATTCATAGCCATACCGACAATATCGGCGGTGCTGAGTACAATCAATGGCTCTCCGAAATGCGGAGTGAGTCAGTCGTTCATAAGCTTCTGGAGCTTGATATTCTGGAGGAATCCATCCAAATCAAAGACTTTGGTCAGTTCAATCCAGTTTATGATAATGACTCCTGGTTAGGCCGGATGAAAAACCGACGAGTGGATATCATTTTCTGGCCGGTGGTGCTTTGATCCTGATGTTTATCATCATCTGATCTGCTTATTGTCATTTCCTTATCAGATTACTTCGTCTAGTTTTCCTTGGAAAAGGGGGAGTTATAAAGATGAACACATTTTCAACCAAGAGCGATGCGGATCAGATGCTTGTCAAATCCAGATTTGGTCCCGATTTATACCACATCAAAAAAGCTGACTATTACCGGATCATGGACATGATATGGTTCTTTCATGAGAGCATCTATGATTTACCAGATCATGAACTGATAGTAGGTCGTAAGTATAACCAAGACAAGAATGAGGACCAGGAAGCGCATATGCTCAAGGTCAACGAAATCGTTTTTTTGTAGTTACACATAGATGTTTTGGAGCGGGAGCTTGTGGCCACTTACCCATGTGGCTACTCGCTGTCCGCGCCAGCTCATGCACTACCCACCATCGAGGCTAGCAACGAATCTGGTGAGCCTGTGATTTCCCTAGACAGTGTAGCATAAAATGGTTTTGCTACAATAATTTCATTCTCATTCAAAGTCCTTGCAATAATCTCTGATGATTGCATTCAATTCATCGTTTTTCTGGGAATAAGTCTTCAGTCCTTTTTTCCATCTCCGCTGCAATCACACGGCCATCACTATCTTGCTCTTTTAGATTTTTGATAATGTTGTAATAGCTCTTGGCATCTCGTTCTTGACTTAATTTGAAAACTGTATTAATTTCTTCTACTTCAATTTCAAAACCGGCAATCAATTTGAGTGTCTTCTGCTTGTAGTTCGAAGGTAAATTATCAAAAACGGTAGTTGACTGTTCGTTTTGATCCTCGAAGTGTAAGGACGTCATTTGGAGGATTTCTTCCAGTTCATGATCATCTACAAACCTTATAACTCCTTTTGCATGCACACTCATGTAGTTCCAGGTAGATGGTGAGTACGGATTGCTGTACCAGGTTCCACTCACATAAGTGTGTTTTCCTGTAAAGACAGCAAGTACTTTTTCGTTATGCAAAAATGCCCGGTGGTGATCCGTGCCTTTCATTAAATGTCCTCGAAGGACTTTTCTGCCATTCTTATTTTCAATAAATAGTGGAATTTGGGTGGCGATAGGTTCGTTATTTGAGTCGCACCCAGTTAGGAAAGCAAAAGGATAATGCTCGATAAGTTCTTTGATCACTTGTTCGTTTTGTTCCTTATGATAGGGAAGATCATACATCTGTCGATATGGTATTGTTTTATTTTCTATCTGACCTCAAAATGGTGCCGCTTCCTTAATTTCCCAAATACTTTTTCATCAAAGTAACATCAACTGCTCGGGTGAGTCCGTTTAGCCGGGAAGATCTGATTATTTTTAACTATGATATATATTGACTTACCGGAATCAACTGTAAATGGATAGAGCATTAGTAGTTTGGCTTACGGATTCTTTCCTGTTGTCCCTAGGGATTTATCTATTGCTAGGTACTGCATTCTCTATTTACTTTGTTTTTGCCGGAGCAAACCGACTAGATCCGGGTGTGAAGGATGCCCCTTGGCATTTTCGATTGATTATTTGGCCTGGGAGTGTTCTATTATGGGTTACGCTATTGACCAAACTTTTGAAAAAGAAATGACAAGGAACCTCAGGAAAAGGCATGTCGTGATCTGGGTTATTGTTACTTTGATTGTCTTGCCACTGATGATCATCGCGTATGAGTCTGTTCCCAGCTTTGTGCCATGAGCGTTTCTTACAGGTCTATACTTTGGAACAAACAGAAGATCAGATATGACAAAGGTCTTGTTCTGTTTATCCTGATCTTTTTAGTTGCTTTCTTCGGTATTCATCTCGTGTTTCATTCGAATGTCACCATCGAAACCATTATTATTCGCGCCTTTGGTTTGCTGTCTTTGGTCTTGCTCCATGTGATCCTGACCATAGGTCCGCTAACGCGAATCAACCCAAGATTCTTGATTGTACTTTACAACAGGAGACACTTGGGTGTTACCATGTTTCTCATGGCTCTCATACATGGTGCTTTCAGTATGATGAACTTCCATGGCTTGGGTGATATCAATCCAATACGCTCTATTTTCCTATCTAATCTCCAGTATCAGTCGGTTGCTCACTTTCCTTTTCAGGTACTTGGTTTTTTTGCTTTGCTGATATTAGGTCTGATGGCAGTCACTAGTCATGACTTTTGGTTGAAGAATCTGGGTTACAAGACCTGGAAAGCCCTTCATATGATGGTATATATAGCCTATGGCCTGGTGATCCTGCATGTGGTCATGGGTGTCATTCAAAATGAAACTTCTATTGTACTTTTTGCAGTGATACTTACTGCTTTCTTCGGTATAGCAATGCTGCATTTGCTGGTAGCCGTGAGAGAGACAACTACAGACCAGCAATCAAAATTGAATGCTGAGTGGGTGCTTGTCGGTGCTCCTGAAGAGATCAAAGAAAGTAGAGCGAAAATTGTTGCGGTTTCCGGAGAGCGTGTGGCCATTTTCCTGTATCAAGGTATGCTTTCTGCCGTTAACAATGTCTGTAGACATCAAGGAGGGCCTCTTGGTGAAGGGAAAATAATTGATGGCTGTATTACCTGTCCCTGGCATGGCTATCAGTATCTACCGGGTAACGGACAATCCCCACCCCCCTTTACGGAAAAGGTGGAAACCTACGACTTGAAGCTAGAGAATGGGCAGGTATGGGTGAATGCTCAACCACACCCTGAAGGGACGGCGGTTGAACCCTTAAAAATTTCATGATGGAGGAGAATGACTTCTATATAGGATGGCAGGATCAAGCAGGTAAAACCTCGAAAAGAAGATTATTAGACTTTTTCCTGGTGTCCATCTTATTGGCATTACTGTTTCTGCTACTTTTTAGCTGGGTTGAAGGGCCTTTCCAAAAGAGTACTTTTGAATACGGGAAATTGACAGAGTTTAGCGGTGAAGTGATAGACTATCCTGTTTTTGCGATCAAAACTTCTCACAAGGGGGAGGATCGAACCATCCCACTGGTGGGATTTGGAAAGTTTTCTGCCAATCCTGTACTTCGCAAACTCAAAGAAAGAACAGGAGGGAAGTTAAGTGGTTTTGAGATAAGATTAAGAGGTACGCTAATCTACGCTCATGGTCAAGTTTGGATGGAGCTTACAGAAGGAGAAGAAAGCGTAATAGCCGTGGCCCCAAAAAGCACTGTTGATACTTTGGTTCTGGAAACATCAGGAAGTACCATCAAGCTTACCGGAGAGATCGTGGACCCCAAGTGCTTTTTTGGGGTAATGAATCCTGCGGTGAAAAAAGTGCATAAGTCTTGCGCTATCAGATGTATCTCGGGAGGAATACCTCCAATATTGGCTATCAGAGATCGAGATGGTGAGTTTCAGGATTTCTATTTTATTAGAAACAAAGCAGGACAGTATATCAATGACAAGATTTTGCAATACGTGGGAATCCCTGTATCTCTAAATGGAGAAGTGGAGCAGGTTGATGGCCTGAAGGTGATCAAAATAGATCCGCCTAGCAATCAAATGGTTTATAGACCTCTATTGGATCAGGGTATTGCCAAGTGTGGTACTTAAGGTACTACCACCTCACGGCTTTCAAGGCCTCAGTGTTCACTATTTCCAGTCCTTCAGATTCAATTTTGATAGTTCCTTCCTTTTTGAATTCTGACAAAATTCTTATCACCGACTCGGTAGCAGTACCGACCATACTTGCGAGATCATTTCTAGCTATTTTAAATTTCTTCTGGTCCTCATAAGTTTCTTGAAGTTTAAGCAATCGGTCTGCAACACGCTTTCGGACTGTGTTATAGGCTAGATCCAGGAGTTCTGATTCCTTGTCTATGACATTTTTTGAGAGCATCCTGATAAACTCTCGAGATACCTCTTTGTTCTCAAATACCAGCTTTTCGAAGTCCATTCGCGGTATCAATGTTACCGTGACCTCTTCGAGTGCCGCTGCAAATTCAGAATGGTTTCTGTCTTGCAACAAGGCCTCATACCCGAGGTAGTCTCCCTCTTTGGATATATTGAGTATTAGCTCCTTACCATCGGGGCTGATCTTGTAGGTCTTCGTCTTTCCCTTGACGATACAATACAGGTAATGCGGGAAGTCGCCTTCCCTGAAAATGGCCTCTCCTCTATCAAAGTTTCGCTCCTGCCGGTCCTTTTTGAGATCCTCCAGATTGGCATATTGACTTGCGGACTTCAGGAAGTGATCAAGCTCGGTTTCTGTACCACGGTATGTCTTGAGGTTATCATGGCGCTCCAGCCTCTTTTCTATAGCGGCTAGTAGTTCCATGTCATCAAAGGGCTTGGTCAGATAATCGTCAGCGCCCAAGCTCATACCATGTCTAAAATCTTCTTTTTCGGCTTTTGCTGTCAGGAAGATAAATGGGATGCCATTGGTGTTTGGGTCTTTACCCAGCATGTACAGCACCTCATATCCATCCATTTCCGGCATCATGATATCACATATGATCAGATCAGGGATTTCCGACTTTGCCGCTTTTACACCTTCTTTTCCGTTCTCTGCACCGACAACTTTATAATTGGAGAGCTCCAATATTTCCATGATGTTTTCACGGACATCTTCATTGTCTTCAATGATTAACAGTTTCTTTTGCATGGGGTAGTTTTATTGTAAATGTTGTACCAATTCCTGCTTCGCTTTGGAAGCCAATACTTCCATTGAGAAGCTCTACATACTTTTTGACAATATGAAGTCCAAGCCCCGTACCTTGAATATTGATTGCATTTGCGGCTCGGAAAAAGCGGTTAAAAATATTCTTTTGTTCTTTAACAGGAATACCTAATCCCTGATCAGACACTGCAATGATAAGTACATTGTCTTCACTGGTAATAGACAAGCTAATGGCCTTTGCATCTTCGGAGTATTTGCTGGCATTGGATAACAGGTTGAGCAGGATATTGTTGAGCAGCTTTGGGTCTGAAAAGACTGGTGCCAAATTCGGAGGGATTTGTTGATTGATCAGTTGTCCTGGCTTCAATACATCTTCAAATTCTCCAATAATGCGCTGCATCATTTGTTCAATATTTATCCATTCCCGATTGACTTCGATTTTGCCTTCCTCTAACTTGCCGATGGACAAAAAGTCATTCAGAATATTGGTCATATTGCTAATAGCCGATCTGATCTTGTTGATATGTTTCTCTCGTTTTTCTCTGGCATCATCAGGATACTTGCCGATAAGGGATATAGAGGATAGGATCGTGCTCAAAGGGGTTCTAAATTCGTGAGAGGCCATCGAAACGAATCTTGATTTCATCTCATTCAATTCCTTCTCCTTTTCGAGGGATTTCAGGATTTCAGATTCAGCCTTTTTTTGCCTGGTGATGTTTTCTTCTACTACGAGTATTTGAGTGATCTCTCCAGGATCTCCGTATAGGGGTACCGCATGGACTTGGTAATATTGATCTTTGATCTCCAGCTCAATAGAAAATTCCTTCCCCGTATCTAGTAATACATCAAATCGATCCTTGAGCTTCTGGTGATTGCCGACTTTTTTCAAGTAGAGGGTGCCTATGACATCTTCGTAATGCCATCCACGAATCTTCATATCCGCGCCATCAATAAATACATAGGTTAGATCTTTGTCTAAAACATTGATGATGCCATTTGGAAAGTTTTGAGATATTGTCCGATAGAGCTTTTGACTTTCTCTGAGTGCCTGTTCAGCAATTTTTCGTTCCTGAACTTGATTTTGCAGGCCGAGATTCAGATGCTCCAGTTCATGTGTGCGTTCTTTGACCCTTTGTTCCAGCTCACTCGTGTATTGCTGAAGCTTGGCCCGGTTTTCTGCCAGTGCCTTTTCTTGTTCTTTCCTTTCAGAAATGTCTATCACAAAAGCCGCGGTCAGCATTTCTCCTTCATTTTCAAATGAACTAAGGCTAATTTCAACAGGGAATTCCGACCCATCTTTTCTCAGGCCCATTAGATCAAGGCCTTTTCCCATTGCCCTGGTTCCTGATTCGTTACTGAAAGACTTTCTATGATGAATATGTTTTTTTTTAATGGAAGGAGGTACCAACGCCTCAATCTTCTGTCCGTTCATGGTACCCTCATCATAGCCAAATAGTATCTCAGCGCGTGGATTTGCGGCCAGTATTATGCCCTGACGATCCACAATGACGATTCCTTCAGAAGCAGATAAAAAGATACTGCTGAGCAGTTTGAATCCTTTTTGATCGAGTTTCGCTAGGCGTTTCAACGCTGATAAATGGCTTTTCTTTTTGACAAAAAAACATGGCAACCCTTACCTTATGCCTGACTTTAATCACCTTTTTTACTAATCTCCATCAGAGAATGGGAGCCGGGATAAAGATAGTTTTGAATCGAATTATTTGTATGAAAGCCTTTCAAAATATCTTAATTCTTACCGACTTTTCTCCTGCGTCATGGCAAGCTATGAAACTGGGGTTTTTTCTTGCACATGATCAGGATAGCATTCTGACACTGTTGCATGTCTTTCCGTCCATGAATAATAAGTTGCTCACAGGCCGCAAGCAAGAGCCCATGAACGGCAAGTTAGAGATGATCCAAACCAAGTTGAAATCATTCTCAGAGGAGTTTAAAAATGGCCATAAGTTTCCTATTTCCAGTGTGGTGCGAAAAGGTAACATTGGAAGCGAAGTGCGAAAATATCTGAACGAGTACCCCTGCGATGTGGTAGTTATGGGACTGAATAGCAATGGTGGGCTAGATAGCACCCTCGGTCATAATACAAAAGAAATTATCGAAAACAGTGGAGTGCCAGTTTTGGTGGTTCCAAATAGATAATTATTGTCCCCAAGGAAAAAAAGGTATCTGACGTTAGGAAGATACCTTTTTTATTACAAGAGATTTCACATTGGGATTTAGTTGTAGCTATCTTAATCCTAGAACAGAGAAATGATTATGATACGAGAGAAGCTAGAAAGTAAATAGATATTTGTTGTATTCATGCCATAACTAACTGGCTAACGGAGTATGGAAGAAGCACTTTGGATTAAGTTTGACTTCAGCACTCCATTTTTTGATTTCCCTGTCCCCAATATCTTTTCTGATTTGTCTTTAGTATAAACTAAAACAAGATAATCATGAAAGATTTTATGCTACTAGTCAAAGGAGATGGATCGGACTCCTCACCCGAGCAGATGCAGGTAAAGTTGGAAAACTACCGAGTTTGGATGATTAAATGGAAAGAGACCGGCAATTATGTATCGGGAGCACCCTTCGAGACTGCAGGTCATCTGCTGCTCGGTCAAGATACTCTGCTAGCGCAAGGAGATTTCCTGGATCCAAAAGAGACCATTGGTGGTTATATCCATATTTTGGCAAATGATCTGGAAGAAGCTACAGCGATCGCCAAAGAATGTCCACTCTTGGATGGTTGCGGAATCTATGTACGGCCTTTTCTCAATATGAATTAAATTTAAATGATAGGGGTAGGGCTACTTTTTAGCAACACACTTCAAGATTTAGTCTTAAAAAGATGAGAGAATTTGTATTACTAATCAAAGAGCAGGTGATGGTGGATGTAGATCCTGCTGATATAGAACGATTGCAAGGAATGTTGGGTGATTACAAAGAATGGATGACCAGAATGATAGAAGAAGATAGATACGTATATGGAAACCGTCTTGATAGTAGCCGGAGAACACTCCAGGTAGATGGCAGTGTGGTCGTTGATGGACCATATGTAGAGCCAAAGGAAATGATAGGTGGGGTAGTCATTCTCAAGGCAGCTTCCCAAACCGAAGCCGAAGAACTGGCAAAAAGCTGTCCGATGCATCGCCTACATGAGATTGATGTACGACCGGCAGCGCATGTCTACCCCGCTTAAGCCAGAAAAACAGGTCAGTCAGCTGATCAGTCATCTGTTTCGCCAAGAGTATGGTAAAATTGTGGCCTATCTGACCTCTTTATTTGGACTTCATCAGCTACAGTCAATGGAGGATATTACTCAGGAGACTTTACTGGATGCTTACCGCAATTGGAGTTATCGTGGTATTCCGGAGGCACCTGACAAATGGTTGTTTAAAGTAGCGAAGAACAAGGCGATCAATTTCTATAAACGGGAAAAGAGAAGGGCGGAAATTCATGATCATGTAGCCCATAACCTATTAACCATCCGGGAGAGTGAGGTATATCTGAGTGAGGAAGTATCAGATAGCATGCTACGGATGATGTTTGCCTGTATGTCTCCGAAATTTTCAGATATCAATAAAATCTTATTAGTGCTCAATACTCTTTGCGGTTTCAATCGAAAGGAGATCGCGCAGGCCTTGTTGATGGAAGAAGAGGCTGTTAAAAAGCGTCTTTTTAGAGCAAAAAGAGATATTCGCGAGCAATCGATCTCGCTGGCTGTGCCGGTAGGCGATGAGCTCGAGCATCGGCTACAAGGTGTGTTATCTTGCTTATACTTACTTTTTAATGAGGGATACAATTCCTCTAATGCCGATGAATTGATCAGAAAAGACATTTGCCTGGAAGCCATCAGGTTGTGTAAGTTGCTTGTCATACAATTTGAGGAAGAGACTACATCAAAGGCACTGCTATCATTGATGTGTTTTCATGCTGCCAGGTTTCAAAGTAGGATAGATGATAAAGGAGCTATCATTCTGATTGGCAACCAAGACCGCAAAAAATGGGATCAGGAACTAATTGCCCTGGGTACGTATTATTTATCCAAGGCATCGCATGGCGATGACCTATCTTCATTTCATTTAGAGGCGGCTATTGCCGCTGAGCACTGTAAAGCGAGAAGCTTTGAGGAGACTGATTGGCAGCTTATCCTCAGGTACTATCACCATTTATCACACCTCAAGCCATCGCCAGTGATCGCGCTAAACATTGCTTTGGTGACGAGTCAACTTGGTGAGGTGGCCGAGGCCGTTTCTCAGCTAAAAGTATTGGCTGAAGCTCACAAAAGCCTAAAAAACTACTACCTGCTACATGCGTCCCTGGGTGAACTTTACATTAGATTAGATGAGAAGGATTTAGCATTAGCTTCATTACTCAAGGCCCGTGACCTTACGAAATCTATAAAAGAGATCACCTTGCTTGAGGAGAAAATCCAGTCCATTCACCCAATTATTTCCGGCTAAATGTCCCCATTAGCAGTCTGAAGTTGATTGAATAGTTAACTGACGCTGAGTTAGCATCAGGGTTACATATCCTTAAAAAACTTTACCATGAAAAAGATCATCATGTTAT
>JAHCMJ010000098.1 GCA_019192485.1 Cyclobacteriaceae bacterium HetDA_MAG_MS6
CAAAATTCAGCCGAAAGAAAAAGGAATTTTCCGTCCGTTAGTTGGAGGAACTATTTTTGGACTGGGTTGGGCACTAACAGGAGCTTGTCCGGGACCTATATATGTGTTGATTGGCTCTGGGTTTTCGACATTTATGGTAGTTCTTCTGTTTGCGATTTTAGGTGCCTTCACTTATGGTTTGGTAGCACACAAACTACCTCGAAATTGAAGGTGTAAATCGTTATATTGCTTATCCATCAAACGCGTTAACCCAGATGACCCACACAAACGGAATGTTGAAGGAAGGTGCTCTTTCCGGTAAAACAATTATTGTAACAGGAGGAGGAACCGGACTTGGAAAATCAATGGCTGCCTATTTTGCAGAGTTGGGTGCGGGGATCACTATCTGTAGCAGGAAGATGGATGTCCTGGAAAAAACTGCCCAGGAGATTGAAGCCCAAACCAACCAGAAGGTATTACCAGTAGCTTGTGATGTTAGGGAGTATGAGCAGGTCGAAAATGTTATTGAGCAAACCAAAGCGGCCTTTGGAGGAGTCAGTGCATTGTTGAATAATGCAGCGGGAAATTTTATTAGCCCGACCGAGCGGTTATCTCATCGCGCTTTTGATACGGTGATAGATATCGTGCTGAGAGGCTCTTACAATTTTACACTAGCCCTGGGGAAAGACTGGATACAGAACAAACTTGGAGGAAATATTTTGAATATCGTCACCACCTATGCCTGGACCGGATCAGGATACGTAGTTCCCTCGGCAGCCTCAAAAGCAGGTGTCCTGGCTATGACCAGGTCTTTGGCGGTGGAATGGGCTAAATATGGCATCAGGTCAAATGCTATTGCCCCTGGGCCATTCCCCACGGAAGGAGCATGGAGTCGCTTGTTGCCCGGAGATATGAAAAAGAAATTTGATCCCTCCCAGAAAGTACCTGTAGGCAGAGTAGGTGAGCATCAGGAACTAGCTAACCTGGCCGCCTATTTAATGTCAGACTTTTCTGCTTATATCAATGGTGAGGTCATTACCATTGATGGTGGAGAGTGGCTAAAAGGTGCAGGTGAATTCAATCAACTCGATGCCGTTCCCGATGAGCTCTGGGATGCTATGGAAATGGGGCGGAAAAAATCCGGCTCTAAACTCAAGATGATGTGGCTTTACTTGAAAGGAATGAGGAAAATGAAATAGATCAGTTGGGTTGTGCAATGATCAATGTGCCTGACTGCAGCCAGAAACGTTTTTGTTGATCAATGAAAAAAGCCTCTATTACATTTTTACTCTCGCCCAGGCTGAAGTCGCAGTAAGCAGACAAGGACCCATCAGTCCACCTTCTTAAACCGGTTGAAGAGCCAATCCATAGTTGATTACTACGATCTACAAAAAGATCGTTAATCCGCATATAGTTTAAGCCGTAGGGCAGCAATCTTGACGAACTGAACTGATTCTCTGAGTTAATACGTGCCAAGTGTAATTGATCACTCACCCAGATATTTCCCCTCGTATCACCTACCATCTCGACGATCAATCCCATTTGCGATTCACCTTGATCCAGCAGCTCAAAATTGTAATTGCCTGTGTCAACCAGCAACTGATTTGCTGTGCCAAAAATGGTACGGCCATCCTGCATGGGGAGAATATGCGAAATCAGGGCATCTGGCAAGTTGCTGTTTTCGCTATTGAAAATAAGATTGGATGACGTATTTGCAGATTGGAATACCAGATCAGAGGCCCAGGTAGAATACCAAAAATCACCCTCCGATGTGAAAGCAAATGCGCGGATTTGGTCATTAGTCAATGGCATGCTATCACTTCGGTAGATTTCATCAAAGTGAAGGTTGCCATCATGCTTCCAAATGGTATTGTAGGGTAACCTGTAATCAGTATTGAGTGCCCACAATTCTCCATTATGATCCAAGCCAATGCGAGTGTTATAGTCAGTTTCGAAGCCACTGGTCGCATCGATAACCGTAGGTGCTGACCCGTCGATACTGTATGATAACTGCCAAGAAGATGATATCCACATAGTGCCGGAAGCTTCTTGTAGCATCTTGACATTCGGTGATTGCTGGCTTTCAAATTCGGATATGATATTCAGGTTCGCAGTGGGGGTGGTTTGCGCCCAGCATGGCTCGGTGTCGGTTTTCAAGAAGAGCTCATCCAAATAGTACTCACGGCGATGTACTTTGAATACACTGGAAACGGTTCCGGGAAGTTTCGCATACAATAAGGGTGAGCTGGTTCTCATGATGCTGGCGTAATTGTCATTTTCAAGTAACCGGTCCTCATGCGGACGCCCCAGAATACAATGGCCCAATTCATGAAAAATGACTTCTTCCCTCGCTAATTCTCCAGATTGCCACCAGCCCAGAGTAGTATCTAAAATGATAACAGGTGTATTGAGGCTAGTACTATTCCTACACAATCCTGTTAAGTTTTGTTGACCATTGAGTTCTATTCCCTCTTCAAATTCGACGATTAGATTGTCAAGAGAAACTGTGACACCCCGCTTTTTAGCTTCAGCAATAAAGGTATCAGCGTAAGGTTGGATCTGGTCAGGTATGTATCCTTCACGAGTTGGTTCATTTTCTGATTTGCAAGTAAAAAATATAACCGCCACGAGTAATGCGTGGCTACAAATGCGAAATGCCTCAAAAGTGATCTTGGTCATTTGAAGGGTTAACACCTTTAAATGACTTTTACCGTAAGTAAAGCGTTGATTTCTTTTCTATGTAGTTGCTGAATCGGCCGCATAGATTCTCATGGACTTAGCCTTTCCTTTGCAGAGGATGGATCCGATAACCTTGATGCCAGCCTTTGAGAGCCATTATTCTTGGTCGACAAGCCTTTATCAACTAATGGGTAGTCAGCCATGATTTTCGGATTTTCTTTTGCTCCTCAGTGGGATTAGATTTCATATCCAGTTGGTGAGCTTCTATGCCTGTTATGACTCTGGCCTTACCTTTCAATTTTATTTTTTTGGATTTGCCTTTCACTTCACGCCTTACTACCATTTTGACTTTTTCGCCCTCGTTAGTGTTATTGATAAAGTCTTCAAGTATTTCTGTGGCGGACATGAGGCTTATTCCCTGGCCATTAAGGGAGATGATCACATCTCCATCATGATAGTTCATGTCCACAGAAAAAGGGTCTTTTTCGACTACTTTTTTGACGTAAAGCTCTTGGTCGATATTTACGTCCAATTCGATTGCTCCAAGGGTGATGGTCTCAACTTCAGCAGAAGGTTTGTAGTCGATACCGACCCATGAGAGGCATTCCACAATAGGCAGCGGCTGGGTACCACTGACGTATGTTGATAGAAATTTACCAATTTCTGGATTAGTAAGGCTGACAATATCTTCGAATAGCTGATCATCCTCAAAGGAGGTATTTTTCCCATATTTTTCGGAAAGGTCACGCATTAGCTTTTGCAAGTCATACGCTCCGTTGGAGTACTTGAGTAGGTGCAAGTCCAAGCAAAGTCCAATGAGCGCTCCCTTGTAATAGACATTCGCATACATTTCTTCATACTCCGGCTCAAGGATTCTTTCGCTCATTTCTGTAAACGACACATCAGTGGGAAATCGATCCCTTATCAGTAGTTTCTCCTTGATTTTAGATAAGAACTCTTCTGTGTCATATAAGCCATACTTGGCCTGCACATGCATAGCGCTATATTCAGTAACGCCCTCATAAAGCCATAAGTGCTTTGACATCTTGGGATCAATGTAGTCGAAGAAACCAATCTCTTTGGAGTGGATGTTGAGCGGAGTCACAATATGAAAAAACTCGTGCGCTGCCACATCTCTTACTGTTTGTGCCAGTCTATCTGCCCTTGCTTCAGGCAAAGTGTAAAGAGAGGAATAGGAGTGTTCGAGTGCGCCCATAGAACCGGATAAGCTATTATTTTCCAGTAAATAGATCAGATAAGCGTAACGATCTACCGGCAGTTTTCCGCCCAGGTAATTGCTTTGCGCTTCCATGAGGTCCGTGATATTGCTCATGACATCATAAGCCGAGATCTTCTTGTTAGGGGAGTATACAGACACAATAATGTTTGCATTAGCGATTTGCTGGATTGCTGTGTCGGGAGCGCAATACATCAATGGACCGTCTGCTAGAAAATTGAAGTCATCGGCACTGAAAGTATCGGAAGTGGGGGAGGAGGCAATTCTTTCTAAAGCTGTAGCGCCATAGAGACCCTCCTTGTGTGTGATGTTAAGCTCATAAGGATGAAACTTCAGGCCCTCCAGATATCCAATGAAGCCAAATGTATTCAGTACGAATACCTGATTTTCCACTTCTATGTTTGTTCCTCCTGGTTCGAAAACAATGTTTCCACCATATCCGTCAAATTGATCAAAGGTGTCGTCTACCAAATATGTGATTTTATGCAGGGCAGCAGCAGATTTGATCTTCCATTTGTTCGTAGACAGTCTTTCTACTTCGAGTATTTTGCCTTCGTTGTCCAATGCTTTGAAATCCGACACAAATCGACCGAAATCAGAGATTGAGTAGGTGCCAGGGACGATCTTGGCCATATGATATTCAATTTCTTCTTTATTGACCGTGGGCGTTTGGATCTCTACGCGGACTTGATCTTTGGTCACATTGACTAGATCAATGTGCACGGAATATTTGCCGTTGGCATATGTGGATAAACACAGGAAAAAGAGTACAACTCCGGAAAACAATCTCATAACACTTGTAATTGGGTCGGTAAAGTAAGATGCCAAGATATGGCATACATGACTCATTATGCGTATGGTTAGAAAAGCATGGCTAATGGCGCTAATATTCGTTAAGAGCTGGTTATAATTACTGTTCTTGAATTTTGATATTAAAGACTTTGTTGTACTTGCTGTGATACAAAAGCTGTACCTGGTCATGGTTCAGGTCGCTTTTGACATCTATTAGTACTTTGATTGGATACTTTGATTTGATCAGACCATCCATGGACATTTGAAAAAGCGTATCAACTTGTATCTCTATATCGCAGTTGTGTCTTGCAGTCAATCGGTTTCGGGTGCTTTCCAAGGACCATAAGACTGTTGCAGTATCCAGACTGGGATAGGCCTCAAATGCCATCTCTTTTATGATGTCTTGCATGTTGCCATGAAATAGGTTGTAAACAAAGCTTTCACTTTTTGCCGTTGACACCGGCTCGAAATCCCCGCAGGAGTTGATCACAAAAAGAAAAGGTAGGAGAAATCCTACCTTTTTCACTAATTTCAAATTTTCAACCACGTTACCTTGGACCGCAGTCGATACAGTCGGTGCCAAGATCGCAAAGGCTTGTGTCAGACCCCGAGCCTCCATCATCACAGTCTTGATCATCGGAGAAAGTACATGTTTCGTTGCACAAGTCATCACTGTCATCATCCCCACAGGCAACGAGCAAGGAGCAGCTGATAAGCAGGCATATGCCTACTAGGTTTTGTAGCTTTTTCATAATAATAAAGTTGATAAGTACTTTGAAAATACTACACTTTAGCGCTTTTACAAAGAAAATTAAATGGAGCTTGTATAGCTCAGTCTCCAAAAGAAATCAGGCCGCTAACTATTACCTTGTCTTTTTCGCTCTGTTTCGTCTAGGTATATTTTCCTCATCCTGAGAGATTTGGGAGTTACCTCCACATACTCATCCTTTTGAATGTACTCCAGCGCTTCTTCCAGTGAAAATTTGCGAGCAGGAGCGATTCTGGCATTATTATCAGATCCTGCTGCTCGCATGTTGGTCAGTTTTTTGCCTTTTTGGATATTTACAACCAAATCATTGCTCCTCGTGTGCTCGCCAATCACCTGTCCGGTGTACAGGTCTTCTCCCGGGTCTACAAAAAATATACCTCGATCCTGAAGCTTATCAATAGAGTAGGGCGTTCCGGGGCCATTTTCCATTGAGATCAGTGAGCCATTGATACGTTGGGCTATTACACCTTTCATCGGTTGATAGTCTTTAAATCGATGGGTCATCACAGCCTCTCCTGAAGTAGCAGTGAGCATATTGTTTCTAAGGCCTATAAGACCTCTAGCAGGGATTTCAAACTCGAGGTGCTGGATATTACCTTTTGGCTCCATGATTTTCAATTCACCCTTTCGTTGAGTGACCATCTCGATTACTTTTCCTGAGTGCTCCTCGGGGACATCGACAACCAAGTTTTCGATTGGTTCGTGTTTTTGACCCTCTATTTCTTTGATCAATACCTGTGGTTGGCCTACCTGAAGTTCGTAACCTTCTCTACGCATGGTCTCTATCAAAACTGCCAAGTGCAAAACGCCTCTGCCATATACATTGAACTTATCTTCTGTGGCTGTTTCTTCTACCCGAAGAGCTAGATTTTTTTCTGTCTCCTTAATTAGACGATCTCGAATATGCCGTGAGGTCACAAACTTGCCTTCTTTGCCGAAAAACGGTGAATCATTGATAGCAAAGAGCATGCTCATAGTGGGCTCATCTATGGCGATTCTTGGTAAGACTTCGGGGTTTTCAAAATCAGTTAACGTATCTCCGATGTCGAAATCTTCTAATCCTGTAATCGCACAAATATCTCCGGCACGTACGTCTTCTACTTTCCTTTTCCCCAAACCTTCAAAGACATGCAATTCTTTGATTTTGACCTTTTTCAATGATCCATCTCTTTTGCTTAGTCCGAGTTGGTCACCTTCATTCAAGGTACCTTGGAACACTCTGCCGATAGCTATGCGGCCTACAAATGAAGAGAAGTCAAGCGATGTGATCTGCATAGAAGGAACACCGTCTTTAAATGGAGCCGGAGGTATTTCCTCAATAATCTTATCAAGAAGAGGGGTGAGGTTGTCCGTGGGTTGTTTCCAATCTTCACTCATCCAACCGTGCTTGGATGATCCATATAACGTGGCAAAGTCCAGTTGCTCCTCGGTAGCATCCAGGGAAAACATCAAGTCAAATACAGCCTCATGTACTTCATCTGGTCTGCAGTTTTCTTTGTCCACTTTATTGACAACAACGATGGGCTTTAATCCTAATCCCAGTGCTTTGCTCAATACAAAACGAGTCTGAGGCATCGGTCCTTCGAATGCGTCAACAAGCAGCAGGACACCATCAGCCATTTTGAGCACTCGCTCCACTTCCCCGCCAAAGTCGGCGTGACCGGGAGTGTCGATGATATTGATCTTAATATCCTTGTAGTTGACAGAAACATTTTTGCTCAGAATGGTAATTCCACGCTCCCGCTCTAAGTCATTGTTATCCAGGATCAACTCACCTTTCTCTTCGTTTTCTCTGAAGATTTTTGAAGCATAGATGATCTTGTCTACCAAAGTGGTCTTGCCATGATCTACGTGAGCAATGATGGCAATATTTCTAATTTCTTGCATTTCGGATTTTTCCAGGCGCAAAAGTACTGGACTGACGGCACAATGCCTACGCTAGCAAGTTTTCCTTGTATTATTTTCCTCAAGGGGAGAAGACCCAAGTACAAGCTGATTGAAACAGGAATCAATTGGAATAATCAGCCATTAAAAGCCATATAGAGGTGCCTTCTGTTATATTTGCCCTCCGAAAAAGGGACCTGTTCCAGATGTCAGAAAAAAAATTTAATCGCTTTACCATTACGGCCGCTTTACCATATGCTAATGGACCGGTCCACATTGGTCATCTTGCAGGTGTCTATGTACCTGCAGATATATATGCCAGATATCTCAGGCTAAAAGGTAAGGATGTTGCCTTCGTGTGTGGATCCGATGAGCATGGCGTGGCCATCACCCTAAAGGCAAGAAATGAAGGTAAGACTCCTAAGCAGGTGGTAGACCAATATCACGAACAGATCAAAAAGTCATTTGATGACTTTGGGATTAGTTTTGATATCTACTCCAGGACATCTTCGAAAACACATGCAAATACTGCTTCTGACATGTTTAGAGGACTGTATGAAAAAGGTGTCTTCAAGGAAGAGGTCTCCGAGCAGTTTTATGACGAGGTGGAGCAACAGTTTCTGGCCGACCGCTATATAAAAGGAACCTGCCCGACTTGTGGTTTTGAGGAGGCCTATGGTGATCAATGTGAGAACTGTGGATCAACACTAAGCCCTTCAGAGCTGATCAATCCGAAGTCAATGCTTAGTGGCGAAGCGCCAACGAAACGAGAAACGAAGCATTGGTATTTTCCTCTGGACGAATATGAAGGATGGCTTCGGAAATGGATATTGGAAGGACATAGTGAGTGGAAGCCGAATGTCTATGGTCAATGCAAAAGCTGGATTGATAGTGGTTTACGACCTCGACCGATGACTAGAGATCTCGACTGGGGTATACCAGTTCCAGTACCTGATGCCGAAGGAAAGGTGTTATACGTATGGTTTGACGCGCCGATAGGGTATATCTCAGCTACGAAAGATTGGGCAGAGTCGAAAGGTAAAAACTGGGAAGACTATTGGAAAAGTGAGGATACCAGGTTACTGCATTTTATTGGTAAAGATAACATCGTCTTTCACTGCATCATCTTTCCAAGTCTACTTAAGGCCGATGGTGATTATATTTTGCCAGATAATGTACCAGCTAATGAATTCCTAAATCTAGAAGGTAATAAGATATCTACTTCCAGAAATTGGGCTGTTTGGCTACATGAGTACCTCCAAGAGTTTCCAGATCAACAGGATGTGCTCAGATATGTGTTGACAGCTAATGCGCCGGAGACGAAAGACAATGATTTTACCTGGAAAGATTTCCAAACTCGCAACAATAGCGAACTGGTGGCCATTCTAGGAAATTTTGTAAACAGAGCAGTGGTACTGACACATAAGTATTTTGATGGTAAGATTCCAGTAGCGGAGAACCTACAGCCAGTGGATTTACAGGTGGTTGAGGAGATAAAAACCTTTCCGGATCGCATAGCGGCATCTTTAGAGCAGTTTAGGTTTAGAGAAGCACTATCACATTTGATGGACCTGGCCAGGGTAGGTAATAAGTATTTGGCCGATACTGAGCCTTGGAAACTCATTAAGCAAGATTCGCAAAGAGTAAAGTCCATTATGAATATCAGTCTACAGGTAGCTGCAAATCTGGCAGTACTCTGCGAGCCTTTTTTACCGCAAACAGCCACAAAGCTGCGCACTATTCTAAATATGAAGCCCCATACTTGGGAGCAAGCAGGATCTGAAAAACTACTCACCGCCGATTCACCAGTCGAAAAAGCTCAGCTCCTATTTGAGAAGATTGAGGATGAAGCGATTGAAAACCAAGTCAATAAATTAATGGAAACCAAAGCAGCTAACGATCAGCAAAACACAGTAAATGTCAACCCAGCCAAAGAAGAGATTGCCTTTGATGACTTTATGAAAATGGACTTGCGAGTGGGTGAGATCCTGACTGCAGAGCCTGTTCCCAAATCCAATAAACTACTGAAATTCACAGTGGATACTGGATTGGACAAACGTACGATTGTGAGTGGCATTGCCAAACACTTTACCCCCGAGGAAATGGTGGGTAAAAAGGTAACAGTCCTGGTTAATCTCGCACCTCGTAAGATTATGGGAGTGGAGTCTCAAGGTATGCTACTGTTTGCAGAAAACGCGGATGGTAGCCTTAAATCTGTAATGCCCGCTCAGGATGCTGAAAATGGTGCCGGTATTAGTTAACGATCCAGCCGTTTTTCTTCGAAAGTGACATCCTCACCTTTTCGATAATGAAGTCGTATATATACCAGGCATTCGTCTGCGCCGGCACTTAAAACTGCTTGTTGAGCACTTTCAGTTAGCTGGAGAAGCTCGTTGTATTCGCCTTCCAGTACGGTTTCAAATGGCGTGATAACGTGTTTGATGCCAGACTCTTGGATCACTTCGATGGCTTTGTCAACCAAAGCATAAGTATCGTGAGTTTTGCTTTTTGGTACTACTTGAAAACCTAATGTAATGAGGTTATTTGTCATTTCCTGTTTTCTTGTTTTTTTGCGAAATAGACTCTGATACAATCCAAGCAGTTGTCCAGCAGGCCTGAAAATTGAACCCACCGGTGATTGCATCAATATCTAGTACTTCACCTGTCATGAAAAGCCCCTCCAAATTTTTGCATTGCATCGTCTGCAAATTTATCTCATTTAATGCCACTCCACCGCAAGTAACAAACTCTTCTTTGAATGTACTTTTCCCCGTTACCTTGAAATGAGCCTGAGTCAGTTCTTCATTTAGCTTATTTATACTTTTTTTGGGCAACTCGCTGATTTTAGTGGTAGGGTTAACGGTGGAAAACGCCAAAAGTCTGTCCCAATATCTGGAAGGTATTCCTGGGATTTTGATGTTGCTGATCTGCTTGTTCGCGGGTATCTCCTTTAGTAACTCATTGATATGATCTAAGCGGGGAACAAAATTGACGATGATGGTAAATTTGTACGTCAAGCTTTGAAGTTGTCGAGCACCCCATGCGGAGAGTTTTAGAATGGCTGGTCCGCTGAGCCCCCAGTGCGTAAATAGGAGAGGACCGGATTCAGCAAGTTTAGTACTGGCAATTTTCACTTTAGTCTCTGGAAAACTGATACCAGCCAAATCCACCAGTCTGTCATCTTCGATGTTGAAAGTGAAAAGAGAAGGCACGCCCGGACTAATCTTTAGGTTAAGGTCTGAAAGAGTTTTCCATACTTTCTCCGAAGAGCCTGTAGCGATGACTACTAAATCTGCTTTTAAGGTTCGTATATTGGTTTCGATATGCCAATGGTTATCGACCTTTTGCAGTTTGTTCATGCTACATCCGGTTATCAACCCAATCCCATATTGTTTTCTCAGTCGCTCGAAGCAGTCGATGATGCTTTGGGAGTTATTCGAAACCGGGAACACTCTTTGGTCTTCCTCGGACTTGGTTCGAACACCTCTAGATGTCAGCCATTGACGCATGTCGCCGGTAGAAAACCTTTTAAAAAGAGGGTATAGTTTTTTTCCTCCTCTGGGATAATATGGGACCAGATCACCTGGGTTATTTCTATTGTTTGTCACATTGCATCTACCTCCGCCTGAGATTTTGACCTTGCTCAGTATTTTATTCGATTTCTCAATAATGGTGATTTGGGCTGTAGGTAGTTTCTCAGCAATATTAATAGCAGTAAAAAATCCTGATGCTCCCCCTCCAATAATGACGATTTCCAATGGACCAGATGATTTGTTTATCGGATAGCCTAACTTAGGTCAAAACTGGGTTATTTTGTCGAAACATCTATCCTATGGCTTTCTGTTATTTTGATGGCGAACTGATGGAGGAATCTCAAGCCAAGCTCTCCATCCACAATTTAGGTGTCCAGCGCGGTTTTGGAGTCTTTGACCTTTTTCGATCCAGGAAGGGCAATCCAACATTTCTGGATGATCACCTGATCAGGTTTGATAATTCGCAGCAACTTATGGATTTGAGACCAAAGGTCTCTATAGCCGAGATAAAGGATGCCGTCTCCAACCTACAAGATAGAAATGGTTTTGTTGAATCGACTTTTAAGCTAATGCTACTTGCCGATGGTCCGGAGACTGACATCGAACTGCAACCTCTATTTTATATCATTAATACGGATATATCTCAAGTCAAAAACCCATCCCAAGCTAGCCTAATCTCTCACGAGTATGTTCGGGAGTACCCTGAAGTCAAGACTATTAGTTATTTCACTAGTAATATGTTGCACCGACGAAGAAGAAAGGCTAATGCTATAGATGTGCTCTACCATCTGGATGGTAATGTCAGCGAAGCATCTAGGAGCAATGTCTTCATTGTCTCGGAAGGAGTATTAAAAACACCTGAAGATAATATCTTGCATGGAATCACACGAAAACACATTCTGAAGTTTGCTCCGGACATATTGGAGACACAAGTAGTGGATTTTGGTCTGGATGAACTATTCAGTGCGGATGAGGTCTTTATATCCAGCACGCTGAAAGAGATAATGCCGATTATCAGCGTTGACAATTGTCAAATAGGAGGTAATGAACCTGGGCCATGGACCATCAGATTGCAAAATGCCTTTCAGGAGTATATAAACTGACTAGTTAAATTGATTCATAGCTCTATCGATACCAATGGTGCAAAAAGCCAGAATAGCTTCTATGGTACGATCCATATTCAATACCAAATCTTCAATTTCTTGTCTGGAGAATTTGCTCAAAACGTAGTCAACCTGACGACCTCTTCCAAAGTCATCTCCTACACCAAACCGAAGTCTAGGAAAGTCCTGCCCGCCGATTAGCTGCTCTATGTTTTTTAGTCCATTGTGACCACCTGCAGACCCCTTTTTTCTCATACGCAGTTTGCCATAAGGCAGGGCAATGTCATCTGTGACCACGAGCAGGTTTTCTTTTGGTACTTTTCGTTCTGTGAGCCAGTACTTAACGGCTTTACCGCTTAGATTCATGTAAGTAGTTGGCTTAATCAAGATAAGGGTTCGCCCTTTATATTTGATTTCCGAGTAGAAGGCATGACGCCCCTGGTCGAATGTTTCTTGGTAGGCATCGGCTAGCCTGTCCAAAACCAGAAAGCCAACGTTGTGCCGGGTAAGTTCATATTCCGCACCAATATTTCCAAGACCTGCAATGAGGTATTTCATTTGCCTATTACTTTAGTCAACAAAAATCTGTCATGTCCTTGGAAGCCCGCTTTTTTGTACAAACCTAAGCCGATCTGATTATCTGCTTCGACTTCCAGGTGAACTGCTTTGATGTCAAGCTTTTTGGCTTCATCTAGTACCAAGTCCATGGCCTCTTTGCCAAGACCCTGATTTCTGGAATCTTCATTCAGGTAGAATTCATCTATGAATGCATCTCGACCCCCGTGTTCAAAGCTAAACCCAAATGCTAAGACAAGGTATCCAATCACCTGATACTTGGATTTGATGAGCCACAGGCGTCCGAGGTCTTGGTTGGCGATGAATCTATCTAAAACCAACTCTTTTTCCTTTAGGTCAAAGGGATAGTCAAACATTTGGTAGAAAGCAGCCATCATTTCCAGCGTTTTATGCCTGTGAAAATGGTCGATTAATAGATGCAGTGAAGCCATGTCACTAATAAATAGAAAATCCTGCCTCTATTGAAGAGACAGGATTTATTTTATTCAGTTTGGGATAAAGACTATCCTTCTCCTCCTGCTCCTTCTTCTTCAGTAGTCTCCTCCTCAGCTTCTCCATCTTCGCCTTTACCTCTCATAGCTCTAGGAACTTCGACTGAGGCTATTGAAACCAATGGACTGTTCAAAATCTCGAAATCACCAGGCGTAATAGCTCCCACCTTGACGGTTTTCCCAAGATCCAGTTTTGAAATATCCACTTCAATGAATTCGGGCATATCTTTTGGTAATGCCTTGATATTCAAATGGGTCATCTTCATCACGAGTTTACCCCCTTGCTGTACACCTGGAGCAGAGCCAGTGGTTTTTACAGGGATGCTCATTTTTACCTTTTTGTCGTCAAAAAGCTCAAGAAAGTCCGCATGTAGGATAATCTCACTTACCGGGTGAAATTGGACATCTTGTAGAATAGCTTTAGCTTTTTTTCCCTCGACGTTGATATCAACAAAGTGAGCCTCAGCAGTGTAAACAATATCCCGAAATAGGATCATTGGTGAGTGAAAGTGGACTTGCTCCTTCCCTCCATACAAAACACAGGGTACATTCCCCTCGGCTCGAAGTCTTTTGGATTCAGACTTGCCGAGATTTGCTCTATTATACCCTATAATCTCAACAGTTTTCATAAAATGTAAATTATAATTATTGAATAAATAATGAACTTATAGATTCGTGGTCATGGATCTTACGTATCGCTTTAGCGAATAGATCAGCCACTGTCAATACTTTTATCTTATTACTTGAACCCTTCGGAGGGATAGAGTCGGTGATCAAGACTTCCTCCAGTGCAGATGCTTCTATATTTTCGTATGCCTTTCCTGAGAGGATGCCATGTGTACATATAGCTCTCACAGATTTCGCTCCTTTGTCTTTCAAGATTCCTGCCGCCTTGCATATCGTTCCAGCTGTGTCAATCAGGTCATCGACGATAATGACATCAGCACCATTTACATCGCCGATTACCTGCATGGAGGCAATTTCATTGGCTCTTTTTCGATGCTTGTCGCATATCACCATTTCCGCTTCGAAGAACTTGGCATAGGATCTTGCTCTTGCACTACCTCCTACATCAGGGGAGGCGAAAATGAGATTATCTAGCTTCAGGTTTTTGATATGCGGGATAAAAATGGCCGAGGCATCCAGGTGATCTACAGGAATATCAAAAAATCCTTGTATCTGGCCGGCATGCAGGTCCATCGTTACAATTCTGGTGGCGCCAGCTGCAGATAGTACATTTGCCATGAGCTTGGCAGCGATGGCTACCCTGGGTTTGTCTTTTCTATCTTGCCTTGCGTATCCGTAATAAGGTACGACCAGCGTTACCGACTTGGCACTAGCTCTCTTCGCGGTATCGATCATGAGTAGCAACTCTACGATGTTGTCACTTGGAGGCGAGGTCGATTGTATCAAGAAGAGGTCGTTACCCCTGACAGACTCATTGAAGCTGACATGAAGTTCACCGTCGCTGAATTTTTGAGAGGAACACTTACCAAGAGGGTTGCCGTAGAATTGGGCAATCTTTTCAGCTAGTGTGTTTGTGCCTTTTCCAGCGAAGATTTTAACGGACGCCATGTCGTTGAGCTGTTTTTAAACAAATAATCCCGGCCACCAGGCAGGGATTTGTTGGCCTACTAGGGCTCGAACCTAGACTCTTCTGAACCAAAATCAGACGTGTTG
>JAHCMJ010000099.1 GCA_019192485.1 Cyclobacteriaceae bacterium HetDA_MAG_MS6
CCTACTTGATCCAATTGCCGGGGCATCAACCGTGGTGCGAATTCGACAACGCTTGTATCCAAACCCAAATCCATCAAAGCTTTGGCTGCCTCTAGTCCAAGGAGCCCACCCCCAAGCACAGTTCCTTTTTTCACTTGCCTTCCAAATGTCATGATTTGGTCTAGGTCTTCGATTTGACGATATACGAATACTCCCTTCTTTTCGGTGCCGGGAATTTTTGGGACAAAAGGGAACGATCCTGTCGCCAGAATGAGGTAGTCATATGATTCTGTTAATCCCGTATGCGTCTTGATTTGTTTTGTTGAGCGATCAATGTCAGTAACTAACATGCCTGTTCGGAGGTCAATTTGCTGATCCCTGTACCACTCAACCGGAGCCATCAGTAGCTTTTCAACAGAGCTTTCTTCAAAGTATTCGCTGAGATGCACCCGATCATATGCGGGAAAATGCTCTTCGCCAAAAACAACTATTTCAGCCTGCTGAGCGCTCATTTTCTGCCGAATTTTTTCGCAGAACTTATAGCTTACCATGCCATTCCCTACGACGACTATTTTCATATTTTTAAGTAGTTTATACGTAAAAATACGTATTTTATTTAATTTTACGTAAATAGTGAAATTAATTAAGCACGTAAATGGGAAAGGTTTTTTTAGTTGGAGCTGGGCCAGGTGATGAGGAGCTGGTGACATTAAAAGCCATTAAAGTCCTCAAAAAAGCTTCTGTAGTCTTGTACGATGCCCTTGTGAATACGGATTTGCTGAGCTATTGTCCTGAGGGTTGCATCAAGGAATACGTAGGAAAGAAGCCCGGGATCCACCAGTATCAACAGATCATGATACAAGATATGCTGGTAGACTATGCCAATCGATATGAAAACGTGGTAAGGTTAAAAGGAGGTGATCCGTATGTCTTTGGCAGAGGTCACGAAGAATTGGTTCATTGTGAGGATCGAGGTTTAGAGGTGGAGGTCATTCCGGGTATAAGCAGTGCTTTGGCTGTACCGGCTATGGCTGGCGTACCCTTGACTAAGAGAGGTGTGAATGAAAGTTTTTGGGTAATTACTGGAACTACCAGTTCGGGTGCTATTTCTGATGATATTCCTTTGGCGGCTCAGTCTTCTGCGACTGTCATTGTGCTCATGGGGATGAAAAACCTGGATAAAATTGTTGGGCTTTTTCGTGTATTTCGAGGTGAAGAGGAGCCAGTAGCGATCATTCAAAATGGCACCAAAAATGGTCAAAGATCTACATATGGATTGCTGAGTAACATTGAGCAGCAAGTCATCGATCAGCAGATATTTTCTCCAGCAATCATTGTCATCGGTGAAGTAGTCAACCAAAGAAGAAATAGGTGTTTTGCGAACGAAACACTAAATGATCATTTGGCTTCTTATTTGCCTTTGTAGTTTTTCACTAACCCTTCACCTATCCATTTAGCCAGAGCTTGTCTGTTTTCAGTAACCAGTATTCGTTTCTGGTCCCGGTGATTCACTATGTTGCCCAATTCAATAAATACTGCGGCAGGGTTGGTATTTTTCATGATGTAGAGTCCACTTCTAGGTTTTACAGAGCCCCGGTATGTTCGATTCGGCTGAAACTCCTTGTAATTTTTATCAAAGGTGTTTAGCATGTCGGTTGCAAGGCGCTTACCTCTCTTGCTATTACCATGGTGATAAAAGAAAACATCGACATTTTCATTGGTGCTGCGACTGTCTACATGGATGGCTACCATCCGCTGATATTTGGATCCTCGGTGCTTTTTGTATAGTTCATTTACAATATTAGTCCTCTGCCTCAGCCTCGCTATTTGATTTCTTGGGATTGGCCCTCTGGTATAAGCATACTCATCTTTATCGCAGGGTAGATACCGTCCATCTCTGATGCCGTCGTCGTTGTCTCTAATAACAAAATACACCAAGGCGTCTCTTTCTATCAGCCATCTGGCCAGCCTGAGTGTGACATCGTAAGCATATTCGTCCTCGCATAGAGAGCCGAGAGGGTGTTTGCCTACTGCTCCCGGATCTGGTCCGCCATGTCCCGCTACCAAGTAGAATATTGCGCCTTGTAGTGAGTGATCGACAATTCTTAAGCGCTCATGATCTGGCCCGAAAATAGGGTATACCCGCCACTCTTCTTCATTTGAAGTGATCCAGCCCTGATCGATTTTATATTTCACTCCTATTAGAAGCGCCTGATTCTTACCAAATTTCCCTTTGTTTAATGTAATAAAGTCTTTCTTGTATTCATGAGGATCAATCTTGTAACGCGTTAGTAAATGCAATATGCCATCGCCGGATTTAGGCTCTACCCATTGTATATTGTCCTGCGCTTGGGCTTTAAGAACCAGAACTAGAAAGAAAAGATTGAGGAAGGCTTTGGAGGCTATTAGCATTTAAAAGGCTTTCAAAATTAAAAAGCAACTTTATATATCCTGAAAAAATGCTTTCTCGCTGATTTCCATCCAAGGATTGATAACGGACTGGAATTCTTTAAAGGCTGTATAGACTTTTCTGCTAGGAGCATCCGTTTCCGTAAGTTCTGCTATGGTTTCTTTTGCATAGTTTTTCAGTGCTATCATCACCTCTTTAGGGTAGGCTTTGAGTGGTACCTTTTCTTCGTGGACAAGTTTATTGAGATACTCGCCATTCTTCGCATCAAACTCTGCCATCATCCACCGGTTGAGTCGAAGACATGCCGTCCTGACGATCTCCTGAAGGTCTTCAGGAAGTGCTAAAAACTTGGGTTTGTTCAGTATCAACTCCAATACGGGTCCTTGCTCATGCCAGCCTGGATAGTAGTAGTATTTAGCTACCTGGTGAAATCCCATCTTGTAGTCATGGTAGGGGCCTATCCACTCAGTGGCATCTATCACACCTCTTTCCAGGTTGGTGTAAATTTCGCCACCCGAGACGAGCATAGGTGTACCTCCGGCTTTTGCCAGCACCTTGCCTCCGAGTCCAGGTATTCTCATCTTTAATCCCTTGAGGTCTTCAATACTGTTGATCTCTTTATTGAACCAGCCTCCCATTTGCGAGCCGGTGTTTCCGCAAATAATAGGAAGGAGATCATAAGGGGCATACAGCTCTTCCCAGAGTTTGGCTCCACCTCCTGATATGATCCAGGCGCCCATCTGTTGAGCATTCATACCGAAGGGTACAGCGGTGAAGAAAGGAGCGGCGGGCAACTTTCCTGCCCAATAATAGGCTGCGCCGTGATTCATTTCCACGGCACCGTTGCTGACTGCGTCAAAACCTTCAAGTGCGGGGATCAACTCACCTCCACCGTAAACGGTGATTTCCATACGACCTCCGGACATTTTTTTGACCCACTCCGCCATCATTTTACACCCTTCGCCAACTACCGGAAAATTAGGTGGCCAGGTAGTGGTCATTTTCCATCTAAAGGTTTTATTGAAGTTGATGTTAACCTCCTTTTCCTCACGCTGCGATTTGCAACCGCTTAGCGCTAGCACACCAGCTCCCGCCGCCGAGGCACCTGTTCTCAAAAATCCCCTTCTATTTTTTTTGTTTTGCATGTCAAGAGCTCAGTTTGGAAAAGACTCCTAAAAGTAATCACTTCTTTTTTTGTTAGGCGTACAGTGATTTTAAATGCTTCCAAGTCTAATGAAAACCGCAAACTAAAAATAGTAGAATCAGTCAGCCATGTTTCTAAAAGTCTAGCGTTTAGATTGAATCTTCAATTGAAATCCACTGTGTCTGGCTTTCGTCCAATAAACATTTGCTTATAGATATTTTGACTGACATTGGCGCCGGTGTCCTTTGCCAGTTTTGCTTTTTCTCCTTCAAAAAGCTCATCAACTGTTTCATTGAAAAGTGAAGTCCATTTTTCGAAATGCTTCGGATGGAAGGAATTATCAAATTTCTTGTCAATAGCAATGTGGCTTCTCAAGGGGGTCTCTTGATAGGAATCAGCAAAGAGCACACGTGATGACCAAAAGTCCACAAATCGCTGCTTGTGGTATGGCCAGTTTCCAATAGCTTCTTTGAAGAATAAGTTTAAATCAGGGTCTCTTAGCACTTTATCATAGAAGTGATCGATCAGACGCGCAATATCTACCTTCGAGGTGATGTCATTTTTCATTTCTAGCTGATTTTATGAACTCCGCAAATCAGCGCTTTTAGAAAGTATTACATGGTGATCAAAATCATAGGAAGAGATGCATTGTACCTCTAAAGGTATTATTTTTCGAATTGCAATAGCCAATTGTAGATATCTTCTCCAGCATACACCCTGGTCCATACATCATGACCCATATCTTCCTCAACAGTGAATCGGACATCGGGATGTCCCAACTTTTCAAGCTTATTCATTCCGGCATAAAAGTACTGTACCGGAACGGCATTGTCTCGCCCACCAGCAAACGCCCAAACAGGCAACTTATGCTCGGCAATAGGACCCATGAGCTTAGGATGTCCATAACCGACAATGGGATTGATCGCTGCGAAATATTCAGCGTACTTGCTGCCAAGATACCAAGTGCCAAAACCACCATAACTTAGACCTGTTAGATATAATCTCTTTTCATTTACCCTATACGCTCCGATCACCTTTTCCAGCATATTGATCAGGTCTTTTTCAACCTCTGGCCATCCCATAGGTAAGCCCCTCTCCCCGACTGGCAAGCTGCTATTTCCCTTGATGCCCGTCATCTTCTCGGAGGAGCGGAACTTAGGATTTCTGGGAGGTACACCCTCATCTAGTCTTCGTGGGATTTCATCTCTGGTGCGGTTTTTAATATAACCCACTTCACCCTTGTCAAACATATGTAGCTGGGGGGCAATAATGATAAAAGGCAGGTCTCGTTTTTGAATCCACGTTTCATACAATGGCCCATGCTTTAAGACGTAGTCCAGATCTTCTTTGCCATTTCCTCTTTCTCCATTTCCGTGGAGGAACAGGAGTAGTGGCCAGTTATCTTGCAGATGGTAGTCCTTTGGTAGGTAAAGAAAAAAATCTCTCTCCAGGTTGTCGGCACTGCTGATATACGATATGCGCTCGAGTTTAGCAGGTTCTGTCTCTTTGGGCGTCGCACAGGAGGCAAGTAAGAATAGGATTGGAATTAAGGTTTTCATAGACCATCTAAACCAGAAATTTAATCAATATGGTTGTCTCGGACTACAGTCAGAAAAAACTGACCTTTTGTCTTTGTTTTTTATTTCTAGAATTCAATACAGCGCCATTATGGCAGAAATCGCCAAGAATTGCTGATAGAGGAATAGCTTTTGCTGAAATGGGTTTATGACCAGTAAGTGAATCTGAAAATGAATTTTAATAACTATACGATAAAAGCCCAGGAGGCTTTGCAAAAGGCTTCGGAAGTAGCCAGTGCTCATCAGCAGCAAGTTATAGAAACAGGTCATTTGTTGAAGGCCATATTGCAGTCTGACGAAAACCTGATCTCTTTTTTACTTAAGAAAGTTGGGGCAAATCGGCAAACACTTGATAGCCGACTTGAAGATATCATTCAGGCTTACCCGAAGGTATCTGGAGGGCAACCTTATCTATCAAATCAGGCTGCAGCTGCGCTGCAGGAGGCTGAGAAGCAATTAAAGGGCTTTGGTGATGAATATGTAGCTGTAGAGCACATTTTCCTAGGATTACTTGTAGGAAAAGATAAGGTTGGTTCACTACTGAAAGACCTAGGGTTTGAGCAAAAGGGACTTAAGCTTGCTATCGAAGAGTTGAGGGGAGGGGAGAAGGTCACCGACCAAAATGCAGAGTCTAAATATAGATCGCTTGAGCGGTATTCCAAGAATTTGAATGACCTGGCCAAGAAAGGTAAAATAGACCCGGTTATAGGAAGGGATGAAGAAATCCGACGGGTGCTACAAATTCTTTCCAGAAGAACTAAAAACAATCCCATGATGCTGGGAGAACCGGGCGTAGGTAAAACTGCCATTGTGGAAGGGATGGCTCAGCGGATAGTAGATGGAGATGTACCCGAGAACCTCAAGACGAAGACTCTTATTTCATTGGATATGGGTCTATTGGTAGCAGGAGCCAAATACAAAGGAGAGTTTGAGGAGCGACTCAAAGCTGTGATCAAAGAGGTGACCGATAGTGATGGTGAAATCATCCTTTTCGTAGATGAGATCCACACGTTGATTGGGGCTGGCAGTGGTGGCGAGGGTGCCATGGACGCTGCCAATCTATTGAAACCGGCCCTCGCACGCGGGGAATTGCATGCTATTGGAGCTACTACGCTCAAGGAGTACCAGAAGTATATTGAGAAGGATAAAGCGCTTGAGCGTAGGTTCCAGACGGTAATGGTAGAAGAACCAGACGTTCAGGACGCCATATCTATATTACGCGGTATCAAAGACAAATACGAGATTCATCATGGTGTGAGGATCAAAGATGATGCAGTAATATCATCTGTTGAGCTATCTAATCGCTATATATCAGATCGATTTTTGCCGGACAAAGCCATCGATCTCATGGATGAGGCAGCATCTAAACTTCGGATAGAGATTGACTCCCTGCCAGAAGAATTGGATGAGCTGAATCGCAAAATCATGAAACTGGAAATAGAGCGAGAAGCGATCCGGCGGGAACGTGACAAAGACAAGGAAAGTGTACTAAGCAAAGAAATCGCAGACCTTGAGTCTGTGAGGAAAGACCTCAAGGCCAAATGGGAAAATGAAAAGGGCGTGATCCAGGGTTTAAGGCAGGAAAAAGAAAACATCGAGCAATACAAAACCGAAGCCGAGCAAGCTGAAAGATCAGGTGAATTGGGCAAAGTCGCAGAGATCAGGTATGGCAAAATTGTCGAGGCGGAGCAAAAACTCGAAACTTACAAAAAGCAGCTAGAAGACATGCAGGGTGAAGCCTCTTTGCTCAAGGAGGAAGTGGATGCTGAGGACATTGCAGAGGTAGTCGCTAAGTGGACAGGTATTCCAGTTGCTAAAATGCTACAAGGAGAAAGAGAGAAGTTACTTCACCTAGAGCAAGAACTTGGTCGTAGAGTAGCCGGGCAGGAGGAGGCGATCGAGGCTGTATCTGATGCGGTGAGGAGAAGTCGAGCGGGCTTACATGACCCCAGTCGCCCCATTGATTCATTTATATTTCTGGGCACGACGGGAGTTGGCAAAACAGAATTGGCCAGGGCATTGGCAGAGTATCTATTCAATGATGAACATGCGATGGTGCGCATTGATATGTCGGAGTATCAGGAGCGTCATGCAGTAAGTAGATTGATAGGAGCGCCTCCTGGCTATGTCGGCTACGACGAGGGCGGCCAATTGACAGAGGCTGTCAGAAGAAGGCCTTATAGCGTTGTGTTGCTGGATGAAATAGAAAAAGCTCATCCGGACGTATTCAATATCCTCCTCCAGGTATTGGATGATGGCAGGCTGACTGACAACAAAGGCCGAACGGCCAATTTTAAGAACACGATCATTATCATGACTACTAACATTGGGTCGTCGCTGATCCAGGAGAATTTCGAGCGCCTTGATGAGCTAAATCCCGATCCGGTCATTCAGGAAACCAGGGATATGGTATTCGAACTGCTGAAAAAGTCTGTTCGACCCGAGTTTCTCAATCGAATTGATGAGACCATCATGTTTCGACCTCTCAGCAAGTCGGACCTTCGCAAGATTGTTGGGATACAGTTTAGATTTGTGCAGAAGCGATTGGAGGAAAATGGCATCAAATTGGAGGCTTCGGATGAAGTGTTGGATCATCTCGGTCAAATTGGATTTGACCCTCAGTTTGGCGCAAGACCTCTGAAGAGAGTGTTGCAAAGAGAGATTCTAAATGAACTTTCGAAGGAAATACTCAACGGTCAGATCAGAAAGGATTCCATTATTGGAGTCACGCTTGGCGAGAGTGATAGAATTGAATTTATTAACCTGGACGAGGTCAATGTTGAATAACCTCTCCTGGCATTAGCTGGCGTGATCAAATAGATCACTCCAGTTTTATGTTTCATTTTCAATTGTTGTTTTTGAAATCCCTCAAAAAGAGAGTACTCAACTACATCAAAAGCTCCAACTCCTTAAGCGACAGTCGAAACAACAGAGGTTTTTCAATGTTTAATTTTCTTTTTATTTTCCCTGCGCATTGAAAAACAAGAAGGATTTGGCGAAATCTGGTAAAGAATCTATATCAAACAAATCTCAGGTCGACCAATGGTTGAAAAAGCTGGAACAGGAGAGTTGGCAGCTAGAGTTGTTGGTATCGGCATTCACTATTTTTTTGCTGATTCAGGCCAATATGGCCTATTCGGACTTTCTCCAAGGTTTGCGTTTCCAATATGACGTATCCGGGAGTTTATTCTCTTTTGCTTATATATTCTTAAGCCTCATTGGTGCCTCTATCACTGCCTTGGTTTTTTTCTTGGTCATCCACCTGTTGTTGCGTGGTTTTTGGATTGGATCGATAGGTCTGAGGTCGGTACAGTCTCGGATTGACTTCGAAGATCTGAAGTACAGTGAGTTTTTCACCAAAAGATTGGAGAAGCGAGTCGTGAGCCTGGATCGACTGGTGGTGATGTTGGATGAGATTTGCAGCGTCATATTTTCTTTTTCATTTCTAGTCATCTCCATCCTGATCTCTTTCGGTACATATTTGATTTTTTTGAGCATAGTAGCCTTCTTACTGGATGGGTTGGGTATCCACTTAGATGGTTGGCTTGAGGAAGTCTACCAAGTGGTCGCAGCAGCGATCATGATCTTGGTACTGTTGACTGGGATAGTCTATCTGCTAGATTTTTTTTCCTTGGGATTCTTCAAGAAATATCGAAGGCTTAGCAAGCTATACTATCCGATCTATAAATTTTATGGGTGGATAACACTATCTGCTGTTAGCAGGAGCATCTACTATTACCTCATCAGCAAGTTTTCTAAAAAGAAGATAAGATTGGGCTACCTGGTCGGTTTGGCATTCTTTCTTTATTCCGTATTGATTGACTTTGATCAGTTTCAATTCTACCCTCATGAACGCAATCACAACGAGTCTACAATCTTGAGCAATCACTATGATGATAAGCGTTCTGAAGATGACTTTGTCGAGCGTGTAAGCTTAAAATCCGAGATGGTCTCCGGCAAGTACATGCCACTCTTTATCAGATATGAATCAAAAGACAACGAATTGATCCAATCGCAATGTGAAGGTTTTGAACCAAAGAAAAGAGACGGATTCAATTTCAATCTTAGCATAAAATTCAGAGAAGGAGGTATTACCATTAGTTCTCAGAAATTTGAAGATGAAGATATTGATCGGCTTCTTAAATGTCTAACAGCCATATTTCAAGTGTCTATAAATGACTCGGTTTATAGCGAGCCAAAGTACTATTTCCATAAACACCCCGGAAAAGACCAGTATGGTATTTACACGATGCTTTCTACGAACGGATTTCTCACCGGTGAAAATGTACTAAAGGTGAGCAAAAAAGTAGATGAGGAGGATCAGGAATGGGAGGACTATGCCTTTGTTCCATTTTGGTATGACCCTGATTGAAGTGTAGGTTTAAACCATTCCCCATGTTTTCTGTTGTTAATGTCGTATGACCCGTCTAAAGCTCAGAAACTTCTTCGAATCCGACGATTTCCAGCACTTCATCGTTTCAGTGATCATTATCAATTCCGTACTGATTGGCCTGGAAACGTCCGCAGTCGTCATGGACTCTTTCGGTCCTATTATAGACATAGTCGACTTAGTGATCCTGGGAATTTTCGTTGCGGAGATGTTGGCTAAGATCTATGCTTATAGGCTATCCTTTTTCAAGAGTAGCTGGAACCTGTTTGATGCCTCGATCATTATGATCTCAATATTGCCAGCAGCAGGATCCTTTACCGTTTTTCGGGCGCTACGAATCGTACGAACTTTGAGGCTGCTAAAAAATATTCCTAAACTCAAGATTATCATTGAATCCCTGCTGCACGCCGTTCCAAGTATTGGATGGATCGCAGTATTGTTGATGATCGTGTATTACATTTTTGCGGTGATAGGGACCAATCTTTTTGGCGTAGATTATCCTGAGTATTTTGGTAGTTTAGGTAAGTCGTTTTATACACTCTTTCAAATCATGACCTTGGAGAGTTGGTCCTCGGCAATTGCCAGACCTATTCAGGAGGGAGTGCCTTTTGCGGCTCTTTATTTTGTTCTTTTTATCTTAATAGCTACTTATACCACCCTCAATATTTTTATTGCGATCGTTGTCAATACCATGAACGAATTGCATCATCGAGACCTACAGGAGGAGGAAGAGCACATCAAGGAGTTCGTTACCAAGGAAAATGATAAGCTGCACAAGAAACTCGACAAATTGTCGAAGGAATTGCGAACCCTGAGAAAAGAGGAGCCGGTTAAGAATCCAGATCCCGTGAGGCTCTGATAGAAGTGGAGTCATGGCTATTTGCGAACAAGGCCAGAGATTTTCGGGAAATGCTTGTCACGTGCCACTCTGTTAAGCAGGCTTCAGCAACGCTAACTCTCCTTTAGGATTTAATGATTCTTTTTCATTTTGGGCCACTTTTTTGAATGGAATCAGTAAGGAGGCAATTTCATTGATGTCATTTTCTCAATGGATTAACTAAATTGTCTACATGTCTGCACCTGCATTATCCAAGGTCAAGATCTTTCCGATCTTATTGGTAAATTTCATTGGTACATTGGGATACAGTATTGTACTTCCCTTCCTAGTAGTATTGGTGCTCAAGTTTGGCGGTAATGAGTTGATTTATGGAGTGATGGGTGCTACTTACTCTTTTTTTCAATTGATAGGAGCGCCGATCTTAGGCAATTGGTCAGATAGGGTAGGTAGAAGAAAAGTTTTGTTGTTGAGTCAAGGAGGTACTTTTCTCGCGTGGTGTGTTTTTCTGGTGGCGCTTCTTGTACCTGATCAGACCATCCTGGAGGTAAATTCTAAGACCCTTGGCGCCTTCGTATTGACGATACCCTTGGTTCTGTTGTTTGTTGCGCGTGCTCTGGACGGCATTACCGGAGGCAATGTATCTGTGGCTAATGCTTACCTGGCAGATATCTCTACCGATAAAACACGTAAGAAAAATTTTGGGCAGATGTCGGCAGCGGCGAATTTGGGCTTTATCATCGGCCCTGCCTTTGCCGGAATTCTAGGCGCTACAATATTGGGTGATCTGTTGCCAGTGGTGCTAGCACTTGCTATCTCCCTGATAGCAATTTTTGTCATAGCTATACGGCTTGAGGAGTATGAGCCATGTATTCTTACAGAGTCGGTGGATCCTGATAAAACCAGGAAAGTCCTTGGACAGGAGCAAAAGGAATGTCACGGGATGGCAGGAAGTGAAAACGTTAAGCTGTCCGATGTACTTAAGCTAAAAAATGTGCCCTTTGTTTTAATTCAGTACTTTCTGATCTTTCTTGGCTTCAATTTCTTCTATGTGGCTTTTCCAGTGCACGCAGTGCAAACCTTGGAATGGGACATGTTTAAGATTGGATTATTCTTTTCCGTATTGAGCGGAACAATGGTTTTGGTCCAGGGGCCCATCCTCAGTAAGATTTCAGATCGCTTTTCGGAGGGAGCTCTCTTTGTAGCTGGCAACTTTATTTTAGCCGGGGGGTTCTATCTTTTTACTTTTTCAAGTGACCCATTACTGTTTCTTGGGGCTGTTCTTTTTGCTTTTGGCAATGGGATCATGTGGCCGTCATTTCTTTCCATGTTATCTAAGGTTGCCGGTCAACAGTATCAAGGCGCTGTACAAGGCTTTGCTAGTAGCGCCGGGAGCTTGGCAAGTATATTGGGGTTGATCCTTGGAGGGATACTATATAGTTTAATGGGCCATTGGATATTTTTACTGCCATCAGCCGTTGTATTTTTTATCTGCGTTTCTTCCTTGCCATTCTTAAAGTCAGTAGAGTGAAAAACCCGGACCCTTCTGGGGGCCCGGTTAAAATCTACTTTGATCTATTGAGGTGGAGAGTATCTGACTAAGTCGATCCCTATGCCATTGGGGTCCTGGATAGCAAAGTGCCTATCGCCCCAAGGCTCGTCCCTTATGTCTATCTTGATATCGACTCCAGCCGATTTTAACTTTTGATAAAGACTATCCACATCATCAACTTCGATGGTCAGATACATCCCCTGACCTCCGAATTCCGGTTGGAATAGAGGCTGTTGGGTAGGATGATTGGGGACCAAAAAGCTTATAGCGGGGGCTCCATTTGGTGTGTGTAACAGTAGATAGAAGTCATTCTCAAAGGTGACTCCAAAACCAAGGTGGTCCGTGTAGAAAGCCTTGCTCTCTGCCATTTTGGACGTTACGATTCCTGCATTGAGTTTCATTTGAATTGATTTGTAGTGATGGTTGCTGACTTGTGCATGACCAAACTGACTCAGTAGTATGGCCGTAGCGAAAAGTATTCGTTTCATAAATTTTAGTTTTTGAACACTACAAAAATCTATGAGGCTGTCCCGCTGTGATTGTAAAAATCGGACAAAATAGGTAGCGCTGGTAAGTCAGTCCTTCCGTTCAAAAGCTTTACTCGGGCTTTTCCCAAAGTAGGTTTTGAACTCTTTGATAAAGTGAGACTGGTCGTAATAGCCAAGCGTATAGAATAGCTTATTGTTGCGGAGGCTTTCCGCAGAGGGTTTGGCGTACAGAATGTTTTGAAAACGTACGATCTTGCTGAAGATCTTAGAAGTGTCACCAACGTAAAATTGAAACAGTCGCCGAAGCTGCCTTGCACTCAACCCGGTGTCTAGATCTTTTTCCACACTTACATTGCCTCTGTTTTGCAGGATAATTTCCATTGCCTCGTAGAATCGGCCATCTACCTCCAAGTCTATTCCTGCAAGTACCCTTAGAAAATATCGGTCCAACACCTCCTTGGCTTGTTCTTGTGTGAGACCTGCGTGCAGGTGTCGTTCTAGATATTGAGCTGTTTTAGGGATTACATGGCTTATTTGTTCAAATCTGTTGGTCAATTCCGAAGCATCCAGAGCAAAAAGTTGAGGAAGCGCGGCCGGGAAAAACCTAATCCCTAGGTAGTTGAACTGTTGATCAAGAGGAAACTCGATATAGGAGGTAGACAGGCCGGTAATGAAGTTTTGATCCGGGCTATTGAGTTCCAGGAGTATATCAATACACCCATCAGCTACTACTCGATATATGAAGGGCGTATTCAATGGCCTGACTGTCCGAAGCTGCCAATAGCAATAGATAAAGTTGCTTAACTGAGTGGCAGGGGTAAATTCTATATACCTAACATCCTCACCAAATGGATTCAGAGAGGGCTGTATGGGCATATACATCTGATGTATGTTGGGATACTTACTCACGGGTAGAGGGACTAAATTAACCAGATCAACTTAGTGGTAAGTCAAGTGCCTGAATTGTTTTAAGAATTGCCGAGTAGAGGACACTTTTTCTTTGTATCTTGTGTTGCTTCAAAACGTACTTTTTTAAAATAACAAAACAATGACTACAGAAAATCTGCAAACTGAAATCAAGGAACTCGAATCTCAGCTGACAGGCGATATGTTCCAGGATATGGAAATCAAAGATAGGATCCATAACCTGAAAATGAAGCTAAACGGCACAAGACCTATGAATTCTGAGATAGAATGTGTAGGCTGTGGAAGTTGAGTCATTGAAAAATATAAACCACGGTAAAGAGCCTCTGAAGAGGCTTTTTTTATGCCTTTTTTGGAAACGTATCTACACGTTTTGGTCTTTAACAAAAGAGCATTTTATGCCGACTCAAGGATTGATCCTCTCGTGTTGTTTCCGAAAGTGCCTTGCGAACTGGCGTTCGAGTGTTATCAATTCTCGAAGTAAGCTTTCATAGGAATGAAGTAATTATCTACCCAACCCTGCTCGTATTGGTCGTCATCATCCATGAGGTTTGAGTGCTTGATCCTGACTACCGTCTCTTCGCCTTTTTCCTCAAAAAATATCTCAACCATGGAGTCTTCCTGAAGATCTCTGAAATCTGCGGTTCTCCATCGCTGTCGGATGTATTCATTAGCTTTCAATTCCACTGTTGTTCCCCAGATATAGCCGTCCCATGCCGTAAACTTGTCATCTTCTTCATCGGTGATGAGTGCGTCCCCTCCAGTCATGTCGGCATGCTCATCGCTGTCGAGCCAAGCGTTGTAAAGTCGTTCGGCAGAGGTTTTGATAGTAGTTTCTACAGTAAATTCCATGGGTTGATCTTTTTGACTAGAGAAAAATTAGTCAAAAAATTAGAAACCTGACACAGCCTATGTCAACCTTTTCTCTCCTCGGACAAGTGCATTTTCCAGGTCACTTTCATTCACAAAACCATTTGATAGCATGAAATACTTTTGATCACTCCTCATGACAACAGTTGGATAACCCTGAATGCCGGATTCTCTCACCCAAGCAAACTCTTGCTGTACCTGCTGCTTCATTTTAGGATCATGATATCTATCCACAAATGCTTCCGGATCCAAGCCAAAGGAGCTGGCTAATTCCTCATACAAAGCTGGATCATTATAGTCTCTACCGTGGAAGAAATGAGCCTTTTGGAGCGCATGAGCAAAGCTGATAGCATCGTCGTAG
>JAHCMJ010000100.1 GCA_019192485.1 Cyclobacteriaceae bacterium HetDA_MAG_MS6
AAAGGAAAATATGAAAACAATGATTTTCATATTCACATCAATTTAGATTGTAAAACTAATGTAAGGTTAAAACAGTCGAGGCTGTTTCGCAATAGCCCCTTCTAATTCCAGCAAATACTTCTTTCGCCAGATTTTACCAGCGTACCCGGTAAGGTTACCATCGCTACCTATTATTCGATGACAAGGCACAACGATGGCTATCCTATTATCTCCATTGGCCTTTGCCACAGCTCGAATGGCCTTGACATCACCTAAAGCTTCGGATTGTTTGAGGTAGGAGCGGGTCTTTCCATATGGTACTTTCAAGAGTTCTTGCCAAACCCTTTGTTGGAATGCAGATCCTGGCAATGTCATTGGCAAGTCAAAGGAGCTTCTCCTGCCATCAAAATATTCAGATAGTTGGCTTTTAAGTATTCCGTGCAGATCTGTTTGTTTCTTAACCACTTCAGCCTGAAGAAGCTTTTTTAGATGATTCCACTGCTTCGTAAGCGTGGACCTTTCGCTAAACTCAAGCAGACATAATTTTCCATCTATGACCCCCGCTTCCATTTCACCAATTGGTGTTCCTATAGTTGCTATATTTATGTGACAGCTTTTACTCACTATGATGCGTTATCATTTCTTTATAAAGATCATTCTTTTTTCACTTTCGATGCCCGTCTTGGGGCAGATAAATCCGGCAAATATTGATATCATCCGTGATCAGTGGGGAGTACCTCATATTCATGCGCCAACAGATCCAGAAGTAGCTTATGGATTGGCCTGGGCGCATTCGGAGGATGACTTTAAAAGTATCCAGCTGTCGTTGCTAGCCGGCAATCGAATGCTGGGGCGTTACCTTGGTAAAAAAGGGGCCGCAATAGACTATGTTTCTAATCTGTTGAGGTGTGAAGAGCTTGCCAGGGAAAAGATCCATACGCTTTCACCCGACTTCCTTGCCTTGCTGAATGGTTATGTCGGTGGTTTGAATTCCTATGCTAAAAGTCACCCTAAAGAAGTGTTGGTCAAAAGACTTTTTCCAATGGAAGTGGAGGATCTGATTTCGGCTTATGTGTTATCGTTATCTGTATTTTCTGGAGCAGATAAAGTAATTAAGGACCTGTTTGCCAACAGGACTGAACCAGCGCCGATGATAGACGGAGTGAAAGGATCTAATGCCATAGCCATTAGTCGATCCAAAACAGAAGATGATTATACCTACATCGCTATTAACTCACATCAACCCCTGGAAGGTCCACTGGCCTGGTACGAAGCGCATGTCATCAGTGATGAGGGCTGGAATATGATGGGAGGACTTTTCCCAGGAGGAGCTACAATCTTTCATGGAACCAATGAATTTTTAGGATGGGCACATACGGTAAATTTTCCTGATAAAATGGATGTTTTCGAATTGCAGATGCACCCAGATGATAAGTATCGATACAAGTATGATGATCAGTGGCTGACTTTGGAAAGTAGAAAAGCCAAGATGAAAGTGAAACTGTTTTTGGGATTGAAAATTGGAGTTAAAAAAGAGGTTTTATGGAGTGTTTATGGACCTGCTGTTCGGAATAAATCTGGGGTTTTTGCTTTTTGGACTGGAGCGCTGGAGGATATTCGTGCTACTGAACAATGGTACCGTATGAATAAAGCCACCAACTTTCAGGAATTTGAAGAAGCGCTGAAAATGGTAGCGATTCCTGGGTTCAATATTATCTATGCTGATCGAGAAAGCAATATTTACCACCTGGGTAATGGGAAAATACCCTTTCGGGATCCTAAGTTCGACTGGTCCGAGACGCTACCTGGAAATACTTCCTCCACCAAGACGCAAGGTTATCATCCGCTTAAGGATCTTCCACAAAATCTAAATCCCAATTCTGGATTTGTGTTTAATATGAACAACAGTGCTTTCAGCAGCGCAGCTAGCGGTAACAACCCCATCCCGGCTGACCATGATAGCACAATGGGTTTCTTGGTATGGGAAAATAATCGAAGTGCCAGGTTTTTAGAGCTTATCGCTGAACATGAGCAACTGTCTTACGATGAGCTGTTGAACATTAAATACGATGGACAGCTGCCTGACTCACTTCATTTTTTGATTAGTATGAATGATTTCATGCATCTGAACGGAAACAAGAGGCCTGAATTGATGCCTTTATTGAATATAATTCAGCAATGGGATAGAAAAACGGATGAAAACAACGTTGGAGCGGCACAATTTACTGTCGTTTACATGTACTTGAGAAACAAGTTTAAGCATCGCAAGGAATACTTGTATGACCTGTCAGAGGAGGAATGTTGGGAAGCATTAGCTTTTGCAAAGAAGTATCTGGAAAAACATCACAGTAAGATTGGCATCACTTTGGGGGAGTATCAGCAGCATATACGGGGCAATATGTCTCTACCTATATGGGGAATACCTGATGCCATTACGGCGATGTACGCTTTTCCTGATAAGAAAAAGAGGATGAAAGCCTATGCTGGGGAATCCTATATCATGATGGTGCGCTATCCTAAAAATGGTTTACCTATCATTGAAACCGTCAACGCGTACGGTACTTCCAGTAAGAAAGAAAGCGCTCACTTTACCGATCAGATGCAGATGTTTGTTCAGCAGAAACGAAAACGGATGACCTTGGACCTGGAAAAGGTTTACCAATCAGCAAAGAGAGTTTATCACCCTGGTAACTAAAGTTTCCGCAATACCAACCCAGCTACGTGTTCCCCAATTGCTAATGATGAAGTAGCCGCAGGGGAGGGAGCATTGCCCACGTTGACAAACTTATCGCCTTCCAGGATCAGGAAATCGTCAATCAACCCACCACTTCTATCGCAGGCTTGCGCCCTAACACCAGATCCACCAGGAACAAGATCGCCCTTCTGTATTTCTGGCAGTAGCTTTTGGAGTGCTTTGGTAAAAGCCGATTTGGAGTAGGATCGATAGAACTCGCCAAACCCTGTTTTCCAGTATTTAGCAGCAACTTTTCTAAAGCCGGGGTAAGTCAATGATCCAAGCAGCTGTCCTACATGAATCTTTGATTTTTTATAGCCTTCACGACTATAAGCAAGTACAGCGTTAGGGCCGGCTTCAATACCACCACCCATCATACGAGTAAAATGCACACCAAGAAATGGAAAATTAGGGTCAGGTACAGGGTATATCAGGTTCTTGACGAGATGCTCTTTTTCAGGCTTGAGCTTATAGTATTCCCCTCTGAATGGGATGATCCTATAGTTGATTTTTGAGCCGGTAAGTTTCGCTACTTTGTCTGAAAATAGTCCAGCACAGTTGACTATTGTCCGTGTGATCAAAGTTTCATGCTTAGTGGCTACATTGATAAATCCATTTTTTTCTTTAATGTCATGGACCTTGTTGTCGGAAAATATTTCTCCTCCAAAGTGTCGGAATTTTTCAGCGTATTTAGCTGCTACAGCCTTATAATCTACAATACCAGTTTGGGGAACGAACATACCCTCGACGCCATTGACATGCGGTTCGTACGCTTTCAATTCTTCAGCGGCAAGTTTTTTCAAACCCTTTAGTCCGTTTTGGTTTCCGCGATCATATAAGTTTTGCAAGAGCGGTACCTGTGACTCTTCGGTTGCCACCACGATTTTACCACATAGCTCAAAAGGGATCTCTTCTTCCGTGCAGAACTTGACTAATTGATTATAACCATCTATGCAGTTTTTTGCTTTGTGGCTTCCGGGCTTGTAATAGAGGCCTGAATGTATAACACCACTGTTGTGACCCGTTTGATGTTGAGCCAGGGTCTTTTCCTTTTCTACGATGGCTACTTTCAATTTAGGGTTAGCCTGCTTCAGCTTCAGGGCAGAGGCCAAGCCAACAATGCCCCCACCGATAATCACAGTATTATACATACACTCCTTAAGATTGCGACGGTTCTTAGCCTGCAAATATGAGCATTAGGGCTTAATCATCAAGCTTAATAGCCTCTATTTTCTGAGCAAATACCTGCTTATTCAATTCGGGTATACGTTGAGTGAATACCTGCTCCAGTAAGTCAAGCTGGGTATCTATTTGCGAACTCACCTCCTCATAAAAGGCAATAGATTGATTTGTAGGCCTGTTGTCTCCGATACCTGCTAGCGAAGCGAGGTGGCCTAGTTTGTTGTTTAATCGAATAGGGAAATTTAAAGGGTCCTGAGGGCTTTCATTTTTTGTCTGGTACAGCGCTTCCTCGATTGCTTGCATGTCCTTCAAAATCTCCTGTGCAAGTTTTTTTAATTCTACCGGCAGGTCTTTGCTCTTGACATGTTCAATTTGCTTTCTGACATTACGAATGTCAATAATGGCATTGTTAGTCTCAGAAAGTTTGTTTCGCACTTGCAGCAGAAACTCAAACTGTTCTTTTAAATCCTCCTGGCTAGCTGACGACCTGGGATCTTTAAAGAGCTCAAAAGATTGTTCTTGAGCTAATCCACCTGCATGTAGTTTGACTGTGTACTTACCGGGAATTACTAGCGGTCCCTCTGTTGTAGCCCACCACAAAACCATGCCCTCAAAAGTTCGAGCACCTGGGTATCTCATATCCCAATTGAGGGTGTTCATGCCTGGCTTCAAAGGCAGCTTGATTTCTTGGGATTCCTTGATAGGATGAGATGAAAATGTCCTGACCAATTCGTCATTTCCACTATGAAAAGCTAATCTAACGGTATCCAGGTCTACTGTATCCTTGAGAAAGAAATTCACAATAACACCTCCAGGATGATTTGTTCCAGCAGTCTTAGAGGTTTTTCCTTTTCCTCCGGACATACGATACGTGTTCATGGGCTGAAAAAGTTGAACACGGCTATCTGCCATATTTTTATTCAGCTGATGTAAAGGTGTGAGGTCATCTATCATCCAGAAACTTCTGCCCTGAGTAGCAGCTATCAGATTGTTTTCTTTGACTACTAAATCTGTAATAGGAACAATGGGGAGGTTCTGCTGAAAGGGTTGCCAGCTATCACCATCATCAAAAGAGATATACATGCCGGATTCGGTTCCTGCGTATAGCAAGCCCTGTCGCTCCGGGTCAGCACGAACTACCCTGGTGAAGTGATCCTGAGGTATGCCGGTTGTGATCTTTTGCCAGGTATTGCCATAGTCCTTAGTTTTATAAAGATAGGGCTGGTAATCACCAAGCTTGTATCTCGTCCCGGCGACATACAAGCCTCCTTTGTTAAATGGATCAATTTCCATACTATTGATCATGGTCCATTCCGGTAACTGACTGGGTGTTACATTAGCCCAGTTATCACCTCCATCTCTTGTGATTTGAATCAAACCGTCGTCAGAACCTGCCCATATGACACCTGCCTCATGGTGTGATTCGACCGCGGCGAATATGGTGCAATAATATTCGACACTGGTGTTGTCTTTGGTAATAGGACCTCCTGAAGAGACTTGCTTGGCAGGATCATTTCTAGTAAGATCAGGGCTTATGATTTCCCAAGATTGTCCTTCGTCTCGACTGATGTGCAAGTGGTTAGAAGCGGTATAAAGAATGTTTGGTTCATGTGGTGAGGAGAAAATAGGAAAGTTCCACTGAAAGCGATATTTCATGCCTTCTGCACCGTGGCCCATGGGGTTATCAGGCCAAACGTTGATACCTCGGACTTCATTGGTTTTGTGATTGACTCTGGTTAGGAAACCGTCATAGCTTCCGCCATAGACAATATCATTGTTATCAGGTTTAACTGTGATATGGGCACTTTCGCCACCGGCAGTAGACTCCCAGTCTTTTTTATCGATGAACGTACCATCAGATCGATGTTTGATCCTTACAGTTGAATTGTCTTGTTGAGCGCCGTAAATCCTGTATGGAAAAGCGTTGTCAGTAGTGATTCTGTAAAACTGGCCCGTGGGTTGATTTTCGTAGGTTGACCAATTTTCTCCTCCATCAAAGGATACTTGTGCACCGCCATCATCTCCTATTACCATTCTTTGATTGTCTTGAGGATCTACCCAAAAATCATGATGATCGCCATGAGGGGCATTGAAAGTTTCGAAGGTCTTGCCGCCATCTTTTGACCGATGGTATCGCACGTTCATGACATAAACTCTGTCTTCGTCCTGGGTGTCTGCGTATATTCTTGTATAATACCAGGCTCGTTGTCTCAGTTTACGTTCTTGGTTAATGCGTTTCCAAGTCTTGCCAGCATCATCTGATCGATATACACCTCCATCTTCATTTTCTATGATTGCCCAGACGCGTTCACTATTGACGGGCGAAATGGTGACTCCTGATATCCCCCAAACACCGTCTGGAAGCCCCTTATTTGCACTAATATTTTCCCAGTTATCGCCACCATTAGTACTTTTCCACAATGATGAGCCTTCGCCGCCACTTTCCAAGCTGTACGGTGTCCTCCTGATCCTCCAGGTACTAGCATACATGATACGAGGATTGTTTGGATCCAATACTAGGTCCACGGCTCCGGCATCTTCATTGACAAACAGTATTTTATCCCAGGTTATGCCACCATCTTTGCTTCGATAGATTCCTCTTTCCGCGGAGGACTTGAAGAGGTCGCCTAATACCGCGGCATATACGAGATCAGGGTCTTTTGGGTGTATTCTTACCCTGGGAACATGTCGGGATTTTTTCAGGCCAATTGATTGCCAGGTAGTACCTGCATCTACTGATTTCCACATGCCAGAACCGTAGGATACATTTCCACGAACGGTCACTTCACCACCGCCGACGTAGATTACATTTGGATCCCAATCGCTTACAGCAATGGCTCCAATTGATCCGCCAAAAAAACCATCGGATATGTTTTCCCAGGTATTTCCAGCATCTTTTGTTCTCCACACACCACCTCCAGTGGCACCAAAATAGTATAAATTGGGTTTGCCCTGTACACCAGTAACCGCAGCCGATCTACCTCCCCTAAAAGGGCCAATTGACCGCCATTGAAGGCCATCCAGATAGACTTTATCGTAAGTTACAGTGTTAGTTTTTGATTTTTTCTTTCGCTGCGCAAGTGAAGTGTATTGTACGACGGTTATTGCAAGAAATGATAGGATTAATAGCTTTTTCATAGACATCAACATGAGGTAATAACATGTGATGAATATAGGTCCATTCTTTCTAAAACTAAATGAAATATTAAATGTAAGACGTTGATCAAATCACAAATTCATGAATTCGATTTTGTGCTATCCGTCTTTTTTGAACTTCATAGAGATGGAATTCATGCAGTAGCGCTCTCCTGTAGGTTGGGGGCCATCTGTAAACATGTGTCCCAGATGACTATTGCATTTTCCACACTTCACTTCTGTCCGGATCATACCAAAAGTTTTGTCTAACTCAAAAACCACAGCACCTTTAGAGATAGGTTGGTAGAAGCTTGGCCATCCGGATCCCGAATCATATTTTGCGTCAGATTTGTACAATGCATTTCCGCACGCCGAGCACTCGTAGATTCCTTTTTCCTTATTGTTGAGGAGAGATCCGGTCCATGCCCTTTCAGTGCCTTTTTTACGTAAGACCTCATACTCTTCAGGGCTGAGCAACTCTTTCCATTCTTCCTCCGTTTTCTCAACACGATCTTTTGTGTTCTCCATTGTCCAAAAGTATATTTTCGAAGGTTTAACAACTTTAGTATAAGAATTGATTCAAGAAATCTATAAAAAAGAATAGCCTTATCGAAGTTTTGTAACTTTTCTATCTGCCATTCGATACAAGAAGTAGATAGAAAAAAATTGTAAAAAAGCTGCTCATATCCTCATTTTTCCGTTTATCAATTATAGGTCAACAAATGCAACAAAACCTGCTGAAAACCATAGAAATACATAGATAATTTTACGCTCAACCTTGAAATAATCACAAACTCAAAATGAAGAAAAGGCAAATTCTGATCGTGCTGACTGCAGTTCTTATTGTTGTTGGTTCGATTTTCCTTTCAAAGGTACTGACGGATGCTAAAGAAGCTCCCGAGAAAAAAGATCCTATCGTTGCCAAAAAATATGTCAAGACCACATCAGTTCGCTATGATGACATTCAAACGGACGTTTTGGCCTATGGCAGGGTAAAGACTGCCCAATCACTTGACCTCCTATCAGAGGTAGCTGGTAGAATGTTTGAGGGTAAAATAAGACTCAAAGAAGGGGTTAATTTCAAAAAAGGTACACTCCTTTTCTATGTGGATGATAGAGAGGCTTCGTTGAACCTGAAGTCACAGAAGAGTAATTTTCTGCGGGACCTGGCTGCTATACTACCAGATTTAAAAATCGATTTTGGCGAAAACTATAGTACCTGGCAGCAGTATTTCTCTACTATTGATATTGACAAAAATTTGCCAGCACTTCCTAAATCGACCTCGGACAAAGAGAAGACTTTTCTGGCGACAAAAGGTATTTATTCCACATATTATACCATCAAAAGCGCTGAAGAACGGCTTAGAAAGTACCGCTATTATGCTCCTTGGGATGGAAGTATTTCAGAGATGGTTTTTGAAACAGGAGCATTTATCAATCCTGGGATTAAGATAGGCCGTATCATGAGGTCGGGTCTATACGAGCTGCAAGTATCGGTAGAGACTAAAGATGTACCATGGATACAAGAAGGAGCTCCGGCCAAAGTTTTTGCGGAAGAAACCCAGCAACTGTGGGAAGGACAAGTATCCAGGATTAGTGATTTCGTGAATCAAAGCACTCAGTCGGTGGATGTATTTGTTGCGATACGACCAAGCAATCAAAGAATCTATGATGGTCAGTTTATGCAGGCTGCTATCCCTGCAAGGATTATCAAAGATGGTATGATCATACCTCGAAATGCTATCTACAATAACAATGAGGTTTTTGTTTTGGAAGACACCCTCTTGAAAACCAAGAAAATTGATATCTATCGATTAAGCGAAGAAGTAGCCATTTTCGGTGGGCTTGAAGCCTGCGATGAATTGGTAGTGGAGCCTTTGATCAATGCTCACAATAATATGACTGCTTATAAGCTCAATGAGAACGCAATTGACCTAGAACGAAAGAACGTAACCAAAACCAAGTTGGTAGCCAATCCTGATTCGGAAGATGTGGTAGCTAATTAGAGGGAATCACCTAAACAACACTAAAATGATTGCAAAATTAGTAGAGCATTTTGTTAAATATCCGATCATGGCTAACATCGTCATAGCTTTGACGATTATCGGTGGCCTGGCATCACTTTTTACCACTAAGAAATCCTTCTTTCCGACTAGAGCAGACCGTAATATCAATATAACGGTGGCATATCCCGGAGCTTCGCCAGAGGAAATGGAAGAGGGTGTGACCCTAAAAATAGAAGAGTCATTAACTGCTATTGCTGGGTTGGATGAAGTGTTCTCGACATCTTCTGAAAACTCCTCTAGCATTACCATTGTCACGTTGGATAACCATGACATTGATGAGATCTACACTGAGGTGAAAAATGCTGTCGATGGCATCAATTCCTTTCCTGTGGGGGCAGAAAAGCCGATTATCTTCAAGCAAAGGCAAAGATCAACCGCACAGTGGCTGGGTTTAACAGGAGATGTAGATCTAAAAACGCTGAAAATGTATGCAGAGGAAATCGAGGATGACTTACTGGCCACTGGGAGTGTCAGCCAAGTCAATATTACCGGGTTTCCTCCCTTGGAAGTATCCATTGAGGTGACGGAGCAGGACCTTAGGAGGTATGGGCTCACTTTTGACCAAGTATCAGGAGCAGTAAAAGCTAATAACCTTGATGTTTCAGCCGGATCAATTAAGTCTTCTTCCGAAGAAATTCTGATACGTTCTAAAGCCAAAAAAACAGATGCGGATAAGATAGGAGAGATTGTCGTCAGAAGCAATCCTGACGGAAGTAAGTTACTGCTAAGAGAGGTAACGAGGATCAGAGAGCAGTTTGCTGATCAACCCAACAAATCGTATCTCAACGGAGAGACAGCGGTATTTATTGAAGTTAGAAAGCTGGAAACTGAAGATTTACAGGTAATCTCCGAATCGGTCAACAAGTATGTAGAAGAATTTAATGCAGAAAATGAAGCCGTGTCGCTCAACCTGACCTGGGACTTTATGAGCATGCTCAACCAACGACTTGATCTCTTGACCAAAAACGGAATTGTTGGCTTGATACTCGTACTTGTGGCACTTGGCCTATTCCTAAGTTTGAGATTGTCTTTTTGGGTGGCCTGGGGGATACCCTCTTCATTCTTAGGGATGTTTATTCTCGGAACATTTGTGGGACTGACGGTCAACATGATCTCACTGTTTGGGATGATCCTTGTGATTGGTATTTTGGTAGATGACGGCATTGTTATTGCTGAGAACATTTATTCTCATTTTGAGAAGACTGGCAATCCTGTCAAGGCAGCTGTCAAGGGGACGATGGAGGTGTTACCAGCTGTATTTACCTCTGTGACCACCACTATCGTAGCTTTTTTTCCATTGCTCGTACTCACCGGAGGTTTTGAGTTTTTGAAGGACATGGCATATGTGGTGATTTTTAGCCTTGCTTTCTCGCTGCTGGAGGCATTTTTTGTATTGCCGGCCCACCTAGCCAGCAAGAAGGTACTAAGTGTAAAAAAAGAGGACACCCGTAGCTATAAAATCAGAAAGGTGCTTAATGGCTTTATTGAATACATGAAGATAAAAATCTATGGTAAGGCCCTCAGGTTTACCATGCAATATCGTCCTGTATCGATGGCTTTAGTATTGGCATTTATGATTACTATCATGGGATTAATTTCCGGAGGATTTATCAAGGCTACTTTCTTTCCACAAATACCTTTCAATAGTTTCAATGTCAATGTTGCTTTCAAGCCTGGTGAGCGTGAGCAAAAAGTAGAATCCTATCTGGTACGTTTTGAGGATGCCATTTGGGAAGTCAACAATGACTTGAAGAGCGAGTTGGAAATGGACCTGGATCCAATTAGATACACTTTCACCAACCTGGGATTTTCTGAGGGAGAAAGCGGCTCGCATACCGGATCTATCAATGTGCTCTACGAAGAATTGGATGCTTACAACTTAAATCAATTTGATTTGATTGAAAAGATCAGATCCAAGATTGGACCAGTGCCTGAGGCGGAAAAATATAGCATAGGTGGAGGTAATCGATTTGGTAAGCCCGTATCAATGCGTTTGCTAGGCAAGAATTATGATGAATTGCAAGAAGCCAAGACCTTTCTGAAAAACGAATTGCTGAAGATCACCGAATTGAAAGAGATTCAAGATAACGTAGCTGTCGGGCGAAGGGAGATGCTTTTTGATTTGCGCCCCGAAGCGTATTTTCTCGGGTTAAACCACAACGAGATCACCCGTCAGATCAGACAAGGGTTTTTTGGTGAAGAAGTGCAACGTTTCATGAAAGGAAATGATGAGCTACGTGTATGGGTGAGATATCCGGGTACTGGTCGGAAAAGTGTGGGACAGCTGGAGGATGTTAAAATCAAGACAGCCAGTGGGCAGGAGTTTCCATTGACGCAGTTGACAAGCTATGATGTAGAGCGGGGTGTTTCTGGTATTCGACATTACAATACCTCCAGAGCAGTAACTGTAGAGGCAGATATGGTAGACCCGTTTGGAGAGGTGCCACCCGTACTGGAATCAATAAAGCAAGATATTGTTCCGGTGCTACAATCCAGATTTCCATCGGTCACTGTGGATTATGGTGGACAATCAAAAGAAAGTGCCAGAGCGGGTCAGGAGATCGGGTTATTCTTTGGAGGTGCTTTTGTATTGATATTCTTCATACTGATGTTGACTTTTAGATCTTTGTACCAGGCTATCATTATTATCATTATGATCCCTATTGGCTGGTTTGGAGCGATGCTAGGTCATGGTATTGAGGATTGGATATCACCAGATAAAGAGCTCCCTATTTCACTGCTCAGCGCCTGGGGGATGGTTGCTCTTTCGGGTGTCATCATCAATGATGCTGTTGTATTTCTAGCTAAGTTCAATTCCCTGGTCAAAGAAGGTCTGACCGTATATCAAGCTGCGTACAATGCCGGTTTGGCCAGATTTAGACCCATCGTGTTGACTTCTTTGACGACAGTACTTGGATTATATCCGTTGATAAAGGAGACCAGCTTCCAGGCCCAATTCCTGATACCAATGGCGATTTCCGTGGCTTATGGCGTACTCATCGGGACATTTATGATTTTGTTGTTTTTCCCAGTATTGATCCTGGTATTCAACGACATTAGACGATATGGTAAATGGTTGTGGACCGGGGAGAAACCATCTCGCGAGGAGGTAGAGCGAGTAATGATTGAGGAAAAGCGATTAGAAGAATACCGAGAGTCAGCCTGATTTTTTTAGACCCGAATGTTCATGAAATACAATTACTATATTTTCTTCATTGTCTTGTTGTTTGCCAATGTCTCAGTTGCTCAACAACAATTGTCGCTAAACGAGGCCATTTCGCTAGGTCTTGAGCGTCATTATGATATTAGGATTGAGGGCAGGAATGTAGAGATAGCCAAACTCAATAACAACTGGGGAGCTTTGTTTCCATCATTGACCGGAACTATTCAGGGGAGTCGCACAACTTTCGACAACCGGGAGGCTTTGAGTCCATTCGCGATTCTGGCTAAAACTAACACTTCCCAAATTCAACCTGGAGTAAATGTCAACTGGAACTTACTCAGCATAGCTAATATCACCATAGGCAAGAGACAATTGGAGCAGATGCAAGCAGAATCACAAGGCAATGCTGATATAGTAGTGGCCAATAGTATTCAAGCTATAATACTGGGATATTATGGTGCCGTCTTACAAAAACGACGTTTGGATGAATTTCAAAAACAACTGTCCCTCAGTAGAGATAAATATGAGTTGTTAGTGATCAAGGCTGAAATGGGAAGTGCTGTCACATCGGATTTACTGTTGGAGGAGGGCAACTTTCTAACAGACAGTGCCAATTATATCAACCAGCTTTTGACTTATAATAATGCCGCTTCTAATCTAAACTTTTTGATAGGAGAACCCAATCCGGATCGGGAATATTTGCTTACTGATGATTTGGTCTTCGAATACGAGGAGCTGACATTTCAGGACCTATCAAATCTTGTAGAAACGCAGAATTTGGATTTGCAAAAGCAATACTTAACTCAATCTATACTTGGGTCTACCACCAAATTGCGAAAATTGGATCGTTACCCGACATTGACGCTGGGAGGTAATTATACATGGACTAGGAATCGACAGGATATTAGCGACTGGCCTTTGGATTTTAGAACAGGCGAAGATGGTTCTATCACCAATGCTGGGAATAATGAGAATTTCAATTATGGATTGAATTTCACTATTTCTTTCAATCTTTTTGATGGAGGAAGAGTCAATCGTGCTATTAAGGAAGCTTTGATCCGGGAAGATATAGGCAACATTCAAACAGATAAGCTGAAGGCTTCCCTATATCGAGATTTGGTTCAAGCACTTGACCAATATCGCATTAGAAAACAATTGTATGATATCAATGACAGGAGATTTCAGGCTTCGGAGCAAAATTTGAATATTTCAGAAGAGAAGTTCAAAAACGGAACGATCAACTCTTTTGATTACCGTACTGTCCAGAATAATAATCTCTCTGCTGCTACCGTAAGGCTACAATCTATTTTTGACCTCATTGATTCTCAAGTGACCTTAATGCGACTGACGGGTGGGTTGATGCAGGAATATGGTCAGTAAGCATCCCGGATCTTTTCCAGCAACTCTTGCATTTGTATCTTGATTTTAGCGGACGAGCTTGTATAGTGGTTGTTCATGAAACTGAAGATGAGGATCTTGCCTGATCTAGCTTTCAAGTATCCGCTAAGCGCATGATTATGACGCAGAGTTCCCGTTTTGGCAAAAACATATGGAGATTCTGCAGCGTACCAGTTTTTGATGGTGCCAGACTCTCCGCCGACGGCCAATATGGAGATGAGGTAATCCCACGAGTGTGTTTTGTACAATTCATGCAGTATTTGTACCATGTTACGAGGGGTGCTCAGGTTGTATCGAGATAGTCCAGATCCATCTACCCAAATCAAAGGGTCCGAGGTGTATTTGAAGATCACATCTTTCGCGTATTCCCTGTATTTTGAGAGAGATGGATAGGCCCGACGTAACTGACTATTAATCAAAAGTTGTTCTGCCAGGAAATTGTCACTTCTTTTCATCATCATGGCGAGGACTGGATCTTTGTGCTCGTTGTACAAGGTGTCTGGTTTTAGAAAGACATGTTTGTCAATCCATGTGACCTTTTTCATTAAGGTGTCTGCTAGAAGGTTAGACAAAATTTCAGCATTGCTGATGTAGGGTACCTCATAATATCCTGAGTCCAGGCTGTCTCGAGGGGGTACTGAAAAAATATTGTAGAAATGATCACGTCTGGGGTATGAGATATCAGACAATGAATCGATAAAAGCTTCGAAGAATGCCGGTGCGATCGTATCTCGAGATATTCTCACCACATTACCATAAATGGGGAAAGCCGACCGTTCTGGTTGATAGGCATAAGGGAAGTCATCCCAGGCCCAACCGGGGCCGTACTTGGCAGGCTCATCAATGGGCTTTA